>SKOL01000137.1 GCA_007120055.1 Anaerobacillus sp. | reverse complement strand
TTTAGCCCTACTACAGGATAATCACTACCAAAAATGATGTTGGCACCGCTTTTATGTAAGGAATTAATTGACCAAGCTCTTTTATATCTTTCAATTCCTAGTCTTTCCAAATAATTAATCTTTTTAGATGATTGAGCAGCCATATGGCGTGGTTGCATAGATGGAATTACATTTAATTCTTTAAACCTTTTTATATCTTCATGATGGATTACTTCAACATGCTCAATAGCATGCCTGGAATCCCTGATTCCATTCTTATTTTTTGCATGTTCAAATGCATCGAGTGCTAATCGTACCGCTCCATCCCCACATGCATGGAGTCTAATTCGAAATCCTAATCTATCAGCATTTTGAATCCATTTGAAGTAGGTCCCTTTTGGATAAAGTGTTTCACCCCGAGTGTTAGGTACATCTGTATATGGTTCAATCATATAACCAGTGTGCGTTAAAGGTACGCCATCAATAAATTGTTTTAATCCAGAAAACATTAGCTTATCTGAATAATATTTATCGCGAAACTCTTTGGCTTGAGACAAATCATCGTTTAATATTGTGCTGATATAGATTCTAACAGTTAATTTTTGATTTTTTTCATAATCAGCGTATAAATCAAGATCACCAAGCTCAAAGCCAGGTAAGGTCATAATTTCACTTACAGATGTAATTCCATATGAAGCTACTTTGTTCAGAAAGCTATCCATGATTACTCTTCGTTCGTTTATGGATAGATCTACACCTTTAATTACTAAACCAATGGCTGTCTCATGTAAAAAGCCTGTTGGTTGTTTATAATTATTCCTTTCAATCTTACCAAACGGTGGATTTTTCGTTTTTTCATTAATATTTACTATTTCTAGAGCTTTCGTATTAAGCCACGCTGCATGTATTTCTTCATTTATAAGTAATACTGGGCGATCAGGTACATATTTATCTAGACTTTCTTTAGTAGGAAGATTTGGATTTTCCCATCGAACGTGGTGCCAACCATAACCAATAATCCAATCCTTGTTAGGGTTTTCATTAGCATATCGTCCCACTTCTTTAGCAATTTGTTGTTCACTATTACAATTTGATAAGTTTAAATTATTTTCAAACAAGCTTCCAAGCCAAAAGTGTGTATGGAAATCCTGAAAGCCTGGAAGGACAAGCTTGTCATACGCCGAAATAATTTTAGTGTTGGGTGATATGTAAGGAGAAATTTGACGTTTAGGTCCCACATTTAAAATTTTATCATCCTTTATGGCAATTCCACCGTTAATAGGTTCTTTTTCTGTGGCAGTAAAAATTGAATTACTCCAAATAACAATATCAGCAATATCTTTCATTTATCTCTCCCATGAACATATTATTTTATAGCTTTAAGAAAATCTGTTTTTTCCCCTCTAAAAACAGGGAACTTTTTATTTTTGTATGTAATATACTCATTGGTAAAATTAAAACCGATTTTAGGTGCTATTTTTTCGCCTTCTTCAGATATAGCAATTGCTCCTAATTCTTTTATTTTAATTCCTAATTCTTCGATATTACTAAGCTGGTTAGGAATATCTTTAACAAGACTTTTAGCATATAACTTCCGGTTACTATCGAAAGTATCTACAATCATTGAAATGAAATAGAGGTAAACCTCATTTGAAGATGTATATGGTAGAATATATTTATCTAAGTCTTTTTCTTCTATTTGTCCTTTTAATACGCCATTATAAATATCTTTAGGAAGTGGGAACATACTATAAATTCCTTTAACTTCATTGTCTACGAGAATAATTCGGTATACTTTATCATTCTTATCCATAATGCTACTTACATACTGAGGAGAAACATGCCACTCTTTAGGGTATATTTTATAATTTAAATGTAACATTCCTAGTATATGTTCTTTCGTTGCATAAATAACATTACAATCTTTTAGTTCCATTTTGTAACCTCCCATTTGATTTATTATTATTTTAACAGTTTTTTATAGATAATAGAAAACATTAATATTTGTTTCTAGTGTGGAATTTTCATAAATACTTAAATTGAGCCATATCAAACTATATGAAGTTGCGAAAAATTTAAAAAACATGCATATTGAGCTTATTAATATACGGGAGGTGAAATAACCAAAAACTGAAAAAATAGTACATAAAGATGGTTTTACTACGTAAATTATCCATAAAATGTAAAATTCGAGTGTGATGAAAGGTTCAAACATGTCGATTATCCACAAACTGGAAAAGCTTAACACGCCCGATTTTGTCTAATTAAGTGAACGGACATGAGATCCTTTATTTTGTCTAAAACAGCTAGTTTTCAAGTGTGAGCGGACATCAGATCGGTTATTTTATCATATGAGCGTTGTTTTAGACTGAAATTTAGTAAATAAAGGAACGTATGTCCGTTAAAATTATTAGGATGCTAAAATTTAAGTAATAGCGGAACCAATGTCCGTAAGGGTTCCATATATGGTGTGAGTGTGGTCGATCATTGCCTCAGTCGTTTTGGCAATAATCGACCACAAAAAGTGCATTTTTGAAAGGTTAATTGGTACGTAACAAAATTAAATAATAATGAACGGAGAAACCAAGAGCGCACTTGCTCTCGGTTTTTTAGTGTTTGCAATTGTTGTCTGTGAAACTGAAAAAAACGATATGATAAAATAACGGGCGGAATCCAGCGAAATTGTATTATGAGAAATAGAATAGAGCGCCGAATATCCAAGTAAGTACAGCCAGTGTTCCGATGGCAAAGAAAATTATAGCTGTTTTTTTCTTATTTTTAATGGCACTGAAAAAGGCGATGGTCCCACATACCGCTGCAATGGTCCAACAAATGAGTGCAAGAATGACGATGATCATAATTATCTCCTTATTACTCAAGTTGCAAAAACTCGAAAAGTAAAATCTTTATATATTGTACACAAAAACTTGAATAGATGAAATATTTCACAACCGAGATCACAGGCTTTAGCGAGTCGATTGATCTTTTTTCTTTTTTATCCAATTTGAATGAGAATTAATGGTAAAATGTAACTAATTAGCTTTATAAATTTGGGTGTAATCTTGGAAAGGGCAGGGGGAGCTGATGAAAAACAAACGGATTTTAATAATAGTTCTATCAATAGCGTTATTACTTGTGGCAGGTTGTACAAATTTGAGTACTGAAATCCTCAAACCTCCGAATTTAGTGATTTCTGTCGATGGTAAAACGATCCATCTAGCCGTTGGTACTTATAGTTGGTCACGTGAAAACAGTGATGGAACGTCAACGGCAATTCATGCGGATTCTGATGCACCGCCTGGTTTAGTTAAAGATCAAGAACCTGTTATTGTCACATCAAGTAGTGAAATGACCTTTGATTTTGAGATTCCGCCAACTGAATATGAAATAAGAACGTGGGACGAGGACTATAATGTTACAGGGACATATGACAAACTAGACTTATCTGAACATGAAGGGACGATCATCTTTGAAGTTCTTGCCCATTGGGAACAAGGAACAGCGAGTTATGCGTTCTTGCTCCGTGTAAAATAGTAATCTCGCTCGCTAATATGCAAAGGGAGATCCCTAACACAAACCAACCAACCAAATAGGGAGGGCCTATGAAACATTCACTGCTTTTTGTTTTTATTGCTTTTATTAATTTCAGTTTAGTTGCTTGCAATTCATCCGATCAAATAAAGCCAATAAAGGAAGAATCGGTCGATTTTGATTTGACTGTGGCAACGCAAATGATTGAAAACAAAGAAAATCTCATCGTTGATTTATCGATGAAAGAAAAAATTACGCAAACAGAGTTTCAGCAATTAGAACAAACTTTTAAGGAACAGTTCGGACAACACGCTAGCGCTATTTTATCAATTTTTATTCCTTATGACACAGATAATGAGATGCCATCGGAAATATTCCTGACAGGGGAAACCTTTTACCCAACGTTGTTTCACAAAGAGGTAGAAGTAACAAAAGCCGCCATTCATAAAAGCTATTACGAGAATGAATTTTTCAATGTAACTTCTTTAAGAATCACCCAAGAGTATGTCGGTGACGATGAAAACTTACTAGGTTGGCAGAGAGAATATATTTATACGGAAAATACGGACGGTGAGTGGGAGCTTTACGGTTTTTCAGGTGTCTTAAATTTTGCTGGCGAAAATTACAACGCCCAATATTTACAGTTAGAGAATTGGAATGAATAAAGGTGTTTAATCGTCAAGTGATAGGTCTCCTATGAAGTGATGCTTCAAGAAGTATTAGTAAAAAGATGGGAGCTTATAATATGAAAAAAATAATTATTTCAGTAATAACATTAATAGTTATCACCTTATTTTTAACGCTCGGTCCTTATAATCTAATTCATTATTTGAATGCAGAAAAAATGGTGATAGAGTCAGGCGTTTTTTTACATGACGAAAGTGATATTGATTCTAGTCGATATTATGGGAGAGTAAGTGATATTAATGAAGTTGAATACTTAGGGAGAAACACTTTTCTAGTTACATATAATAGTGACGATGGGGAGGTACGATTAACTCTACGAATAAATAAGATTAGTAAATATGGAGTTGAAACGGATGTTTTTAAATATAAACATACGATGGGAAGGTTCGGTACGAACTAAAAATGATAGCAATCAATCTTTAATCGACTTTTGGTTTTACCAAAAAATCTGATCGACTGAAAGAAGGGTAGAAATGGTTATACAAGCGAATATGTCAGTAAAAGCAATTGTTGAAATTTGGCAAGAAACTGAAACAATTTTTCAGCAAAATAATGTAGAACTGACTAATAGACCTCTAGAAAAAATCGTTGAAGCAAGTGATCTTCCTTCATTGCTGAAAGAATTGAATGAAGTGGTAGGAAGTTCAACAGCGACTTGAATTAAAGGTGGTTGACAACTACCGTCAACAAAGGGATAGGTTATTCCTTATTATTAATGGAGATTTATAGTGTACATATAAATTAAGTGAGCTAATAAGTTAATAAGTTAAGTGCCAGGCACGAGGCATTTGAGGCACCAGGCACTTGGAAGAGGTTTGTATGAGTGGAGATTCGACAGTTTCAAATAGTAACAAGTGTACTAATGTTTCAGGAAAGTCAGGTTTTACTAAAATCTTGCCAGGAATTTTCTTAGTAATCGTTATTGGCTTGATTGCCCATTTTTTAGGCGGAGAATTTCCGTTGATCGGCGGAGCGGTATTCGCAATCGTTTTAGGGATATTAGTAAAAAATTACATAGGGGTACCGGAAAGGTTTAATGCAGGAATAAGCTATACATTACAAAAACTGTTAAAGTTAGCGATTGTTTTACTTGGCTTCGGTTTAAGCTTTTCTCAAATTATTAACTTAGGTATGAACTCGATCATTATTGTCGTTTTATCTGTAAGCCTCGGTATCTTATTCACTCTTTATTTAGCAAAGCTATTAGGCCTAGAAGGTAATATTCCGCTGCTCGTAGGAGTCGGAACGGGAATTTGTGGGGCAACAGCGATCGCAACGACAGGCCCTGTGATTAAAGCAAAAGAAGAGGAAATTGCCTATGCGGTCAATACCATTTTTGCTTTTAATGTTTTGGCAGTAATGGTATATCCGTTCATTGGTTTAGCCTTATCCATACCTGATCATTATTTTGGGATTTGGGCAGGGGCAGCCATCCATGATACCTCATCCGTTGTTGCAGCAGGGTATGCCTACAGTGACCAAGCAGGGGATGCTTCTGTTGTTGTAAAATTAATTCGAACATTAATGTTAGTTCCAGTTGCTCTTATTATTTCTATATATTTTTCTTTGAAAGCGAAAAAAAATCAAAATACCAATCAGCAGGGGGAAGTTAAGATTTCAAAAATTTTCCCGTACAAAATTTTCCCGTACTTTATTTTAATTTTTGCGGCAGCTGCTACATTCAATACTTTCTTTCCGCTTCCTGAAACATTTATTTCAGCAACAAATTTCACAGCGAAATTTATTATTTTAATGGTCATGGCTAGTGTTGGATTAGGGACTGATTTCAAGAAAATTAAATCGGTCGGTGTTAGACCTCTGATCGTAGGGCTAACCGCCTCAATCATGATTGGTGGAATTAGTTTAGTTCTCATATATATGCTTTTTTAGGTGAAATTACTCTTTAAGTGTCTACTTACCTCAAGTGCTAAGGAAAATCATTAGTATTTGTGGTAACTGGCACTTTTTATTTTACTTAATTGATGGTGTATTAGAATGCTCCACTTAAAACACCAATGAATATACGGGCAATAAGTTAATAAGTTAAGTGCCAGGCACGAAATCAAAAAGTAGGCTTTACAAATTAGGTAAATAATGTTAAGTTTAAAACATACCGACGGTCTGTATTTTATAGGAGGTAAAAAATGGCTAGAAAAAACAATCCAGAACAAACGAAAGAAAAAATAATATCTGTTTCAACAACACTTTTTTTCGAAAAAGGATATGAGCAAACAACGATGCAGGACATTGTCAACGGTTTAGGAATGTCAAAAGGGGCGATCTTTCATCATTTTAAATCAAAAGAAGAGATTTTGAATGCGGTCATGGATACACAATCAACTGCAGTAGAAGAAATTTTACATCAATGGCTAAATGAAATGAGTGGTTGTACAGCGAGAGGGAAACTGATCGGCATCTTGGAAAAAAATATCGCAACCCAAGAGATGCATTCATTAGATAGCGTATTAGCTTCACAAGTGAAAAACCCATGGTTTATCGTCCGTACGATGCAAGATGCTGTGAAAAAAAGCGCGCCAATTTTCACCAAGATCATGCGAGAAGGAAAAGAAGATGGAACGATCACAACCGATTATCCCGATGAATGCGCAGAAGTCTTTTTTTTACTGCTTAACGTCTGGTGTGACCCTAACATTTTTGACTGTGATCCATCGAAATTGAATAAACGATTAAAGTTTTTGCAACAAATGATGAAAACGATGGGGGTTGATATCGTTAGCGATCAACTCATTCAAAAAATGACCGATTTTATTGAAGGTCACGTAGGAGAGTGGGAAAAAAATGAGCAATAACATAGTAATCAAAACTGAAAATCTCTTTAAAACATTTGAGGGCAAAGAAATTATTCGTCATTGTAATATGACGGTGCAGCAAGGCTCTATTTATGGATTTTTAGGAGCAAATGGAGCAGGGAAAACGACCGTATTTAAAATGTTGACTGGACTCCTTATTCCAACAGCTGGAAAAGCGGAGGTATTGGGGATGAATGTTCTCACACATAGAAATGAAATTTTAAAGAATGTTGGTAGTATGATTGAAGTTCCAGTTTTCTATGAACATCTATCAGCTACAGAGAACCTTGAAATACATCTTGCTTATATGGACATTGAAGGGGTAGACATTTCTGCGGCATTAGAAGAAGTTGGACTTGTCCATACAGGAAAGCAACCAGTTTCAAAATTTTCGCTTGGGATGCGTCAGCGCTTAGGAATTGCTCGGGCACTTATTCACCAGCCGAAAGTGTTAATATTAGACGAACCAGTGAACGGACTTGACCCGATGGGGATTCGGGAAATGCGGGAGTTGTTTGTAAAGCTTGTCAAAGAACATCAGATGACGATTTTAATTTCTAGCCACATTCTTAGTGAAATTGAGCATATCGCAGATACGATCGGTGTCATTGCCAATGGTACGGTTGTAGAGGAAGTGGCATTATCTACGATAAAAAAGCAGTTTCCTAATGGCTTAGAAGAGTATTTTTTGAATATTATGAGTGGAGGACAGCAAAATGCTTAAATTAGTGAAACTGGAGCTGAAAAGAACAAACATTAGAAACTATTTAATTGCAAGTTTGATTATCTCTGTTGTAATGCTTGGTTTCACCTATCTTTTTGCGTATGCGCCACAGCTAGAGCCGAACGATCCAGACCTTCTGTTATTTTCAGGCTACAATAATGTTATGACTCTTATTGCACTGGTCAATATGGCAGTCTTTTGTACTCTTTCCGCTGTGATGCATTCACGATTTGTCATTGACGAATACATAGGAAATCGCACTATTCTACTTTTTTCGTATCCGATAAAAAGAGAAAGTATAATGCTTGCTAAATTAACAGTTGTTTTTATGTTCACCGTGTTAGCTATGGTAGCTAGTAATATTTTAGTATTTTCAATTTTTACTATAACGGAAATGGTTTTCCCTTTAGTTGACGATACACTAACACTAGCAACAGTCATAAGGATTAGTAAACTAACATTGATCTTCGCTATTATCGCCGCACAATTAGGGATCGTTGCTTTAGGTATTGGATTTATAAAAAAGTCAGTTCCAACTACAATAATATCCGCCCTTTTACTTTCTTCATTGTTCACTAATATTATGGGGAATGCGTTAACGAATGATACGGTGGCGATTGTGTTTATGGGAGTGACCTTCCTAGCAGGGACAATTGTTGCAATACTATTAATGAATAATGTAAAACGAATGGAGGTCGAATGATGTTGGAACAGAACGTAGATCGACTTCTTGATAATGTATTTGGTAACTTAGGTTCACAGCTTTTATTAGTTAATATTTTCATAGGAGCACTGCTTTTAATCACTGGGATTGTCTTTTTAATAAAAGCTTCTGGAGATAAACAGAAAAATAAAAGAACAATAGGACTTATATGTATAGTAATTGGCGCATTAACGATATTGAGTAGAGTTGTACAAATGCTGATATTGTAAACCGCGCCAGGGATACAAGATTATTTATTTGTAAGCTCACCAAACTCATTTTTAAAGACCTAGGGATTGCAGAATTAAGAAGCGAGAAGGTGAAAAGATGAATGATATTAAAATCATTGATTTACAAGAAAATTTGATAGAAGAAGCTACTAAACTGTTAGTAGATACTTTTCAACAAGAAACGTTTACGAGCCATGTCTATGATTTTTCAAAAAAGAATACGAAAAATCTTTTTTATCGAGCGAGTTTACTAAAAGCAAAATTATATTTAAAAGCCGGACATGAGATGGTAGTTGCATTAAAAGGTGATTGTATCGTCGGTGTCGCCATCATGAAAAACGATAATAAATTGCCTTTTAAACAGACCGCTCAAATTATATTTCCTAAAGCATTAAACGTAATGCCATTAATTACAAAAATAAACTTTAGAAAAACATTACCAGTTGTCAAAGCAATGAAGCATACTCAAACTATCAAAAAACCTTTTATCACTTTGGAGGCTTTAGCAGTAGACCCTAATTATCAAGGTCAAGGAATTGCAAAAATGTTATTAAATAAGGTCCATGAAATTTCAGAAAATGAATATTCAGGTGTATATTTGTTTACTGCTGATAAAAGAAATCAGCAAATATATGAACATTTAGGATATAACACGTTCGAGGAGTGTAAAGGTGGGGCGTTAACTGTTTATCATATGTATAGAAACTGTATTTCACCATAAAAAAAGAAACAATCCAATCAAAGTTTGATGGGGTTCCTTCAGAGGTGCAAACAATCAAATCAATGCGCCCAAACTGGTATTCAATGCGCCAAACGATAGGTTTAATGCGTCGAACCACCAAAGTTAAATGCCAGGCACTTAAGTAAATATTGACCAATTTTAAGTAAATAGCGGAATATACGTCCGTTAAAATCAGAAAAATAGCAAAAACCATGAAATAAAGGAATGTATTTCCGTAACGAATTAGTAGGTTACCCTCAACGAGGAAATGGTGGTATTTTTAAGTGAAACTTGTAAAAAAATCTAATAAATCATATAATAAACTTGATAATAGATGAACGGAGGTGGGTTAGATGTTAAAGCAAGCTGTTTTAGTGTGCGGATTTTGGACGAAATTCCTATGTTTTTGCCGTGCAAAATTTGCTGTATTAGTTGTTAACGGGATACGTATGCCCTTTTTTAACAACTTAATAGCAAGCTAAAACAGTGAAAACATCTTAACCCATAAATGATGAAGGTAAAGAGAGCTTTTCATGCTCTCTTTTTTATATCCTTTTTTAAAGGGAAATTTTACTAAAGGATTAAAGTGTAAGAAAAACAAAGACAATCGTCTAGATGGTCGCAATGCAAAGTTTTTCTAATGTTTACAAACCATGGGGAGCGTGTATTCCTCATGGTTTTTTCCTGTCTAAATTTTCCCGTCTGAAAATATAAATTACGTTCGTAAATAGTATAAGAAAATTTAAGGCACACGCCTAGATTTAGCGAAAAGCTAAAAGGCAATTGCACCTCAGAGGTTAAATATATTGGAGGCTAAAACATGATTATATGCAGTGTGAATCAAATCGGAAAAATGTACGCAGCAAACATAATTTTTGAATATATATCACTACAAATTCAAGCGAAAGATCGTATCGGACTTGTAGGTCGGAACGGCTGTGGAAAGACGACGCTCCTAAAGCTATTGGCTGGGAGAGAAACAGCCGATCGTGGTGAAATCCACTGGGCGAAGGGAGCGAAAATTGGCTATCTAGCACAAATTCCTGAATATGATCCAAATTTTACAACGAAAGATGTTTTAATGACAGCGTTCGCAGAGCTTATCGATATCGGAACTAAAATGAAACAGCTTGAGCTAGAGATGGGCAGTGAAGCAAATGGTGAGAAGCTGGAGAAATTGTTGACAGATTACGGCCATATTCAAGATCAATTTACATTAAAAGGTGGCTATGAAATAGAAGCAAACATTGAAAAAATCGTTAACGGACTAAATATTTGTGACTTAGTCGAAAAAAAGTTTTCTACCCTAAGTGGTGGGGAGAAAACGAAGGTAGGTTTAGCGCTAATTTTACTAAAAGCACCAGATCTTTTATTACTAGATGAGCCGACGAATCATTTAGATTTGATGGCTGTTGAATGGCTAGGGAAATTTTTACAAGAGTATGAAGGCACCGTCGTTATCGTTTCTCATGATCGCTATTTTCTTGATGAAGTCGTCACGAAAATTTTCGATATGGAGGACGGCGAGCTCGAGTGTTACCATACAAATTTTTCAGGATATATGAAAGAAAAGGAAGAGCGTCTTTTAAAAGAGTTTCAGGCATACGAAGAGCAGCAAAAGAAAATAAAAAAGATGAAGGAAGCGATCAAACGTTTACGCGAGTGGGCCAATAGAGCGAATCCACCGAGTGAAGGCCTTCACAAACGAGCCCGAAATATGGAGCGAGCTTTAGAGCGAATGGAAAAGTTAAATCGACCGACGTTGCATCGTAAAAAAATGGTATTAGAAATGGAATCATCAAAGCGAAGTGGCAATGACGTTTTATTGTTTGAAGGGGTTTCAAAGCATTTTGATGATCAGCAGTTGTTCAACAATATCGACATACACGTCACCTATCAACAGCGGGTGGCGATCGTCGGTGAAAACGGAACAGGGAAATCGACGTTAATCAAAATGATCCTGCAACAAACAGAAGCCGATGAAGGCAATGTGAAGCTAGGAAGTAATGTGAAAATTGGCTACTTGCCGCAACATATAGTCGCTGAAGATGCAGACGAAACAGTGCTTGACGCGTTTCGATCAAAGGTTACGGTGACAGAAGGAGAAGCGCGACATATATTAGCGAGATTTTTGTTTTACGGGCACATGGTGTTTCGAAAAGCTTCTCAGCTCAGTGGCGGGGAACGAATGAGACTTCGACTCGCAGAGCTCATGTATCAAGATACGAATTTGCTTATTTTAGATGAACCGACAAACCACCTTGATGTCGAATCACGAGAAGTATTAGAAGAAGCGCTCGAAGATTATAACGGGACAATTTTAGCCGTTTCCCATGACCGTTATTTTCTCAACAAATTATTTAACAAGATCTATTGGATTGACGAAAAAGCAGTGCATTGTTTTGAAGGCAATTACAATTATGCGAAAGAAAAAATCACAGAAAGAGTGCTTGTAAAAAAAAATAATCGACCTGTTCAGCAAAATGAACGACAAGTGCTTCAAAGTGAACGATCTGTACAACGGCAAAACCCGAAAGTAAATTATCATCAAAACATAGACAAGGATTTAGAGGCTCTCGAACAGAAAATAGAAGAGGTCGAGAAGTTGCTGTCAGTTAGTCAAGATTTACAACAACTGCAACAATTATATGAACAAAAGCAAGCTCTCGAAACACAATGGGAACAGATTTGTGAGCAACTGGAGGAGTGAGGGTATTAGGCGGTATTGTTAGTAAATGGCAATTTACGGTACCTATGTAGTGTAACGGAATGTGTGGACAATAGAGGCGAAAGCCTTGCGGACATGAGATCTGTTATTTAGTGAAAAAAGGCTATTGTCAAAAGTTAAGCGAACATCCGCTCCGTTAATGTTAGAAATGAGCTGTGATTCAGGCTGATTTTTAGCAAATAGCGGAACGTATGTCCACTAAAATTAAAAAAGAAGCAAAATTATAGAAATAACGGAATAAATGTCCACATACGAAACGGTGTCTAAACTTGTTTTGGACACCCCTTTTTAAAACATTTGAAAAGTCGTGATTTAGTCATTAAAACGTTTCACCGTGAAAAACTACGCAGAATATGTCGTACAAAACCAAAAGTGGAGGAATTAATTTATGCAAATTACACAGAAAGCGTTTATGTTTTTGACTGAAGATTTTGATGTGAATGATTGGGACCATGTTCAAAAAGAGTTTGCGAGGTTACTAGACTTCAAAATTGATTCTAAAAACCAATTAGAGGAATTCATTGATTATTATAATGAGTTTTTGGATGAGGTAAATAATGAAGACGTTAGAAATTATATTCGGCTTAGTTTAGATACGGCAAATCTCGAGTTAGCCGATAAAGAACGTAACTTTTCAGAAAAGATATTACATAAAGTAAAACCGTATTTTTATCAAATAGAAAAAAAGATATATGAAAATGCATATTTTTCACAATTAGGGAAGAGGTACAGCAACTACAAGCGGATGATCGAGAGAAATATGCGCACATACTCGAAAAAAAATTTGGAATTACAGCAAAAGGAACAGATTTTATGCCTTGAATACAGAAAAGCAATTTCTAACATTATCGTACTGTACGAAGGGCTAGAAATGACGATGATTCAAATGCAAAAAGAACTAATGAATACTGAACATGATAAAAAAGAAGGAATCTGGCGGTTAATAAATGCAACTTGGTTACAAAACAAAGATAAATTGGATGAAATACTTGACCAAATTATCAATATTAGAAGTGAAATTGCTGTAAATAGTGGTTTCAATAACTATTCAGAGTATATGCACTCTATTAGAAATAGATTTGATTATCAATTAAGTGATCTAAAAAATTTACATAATGCTATAGAGAAGGTTGTTGTCCCCGCATTGAAGCGCATAAATATAAGTCATAGAGATAAATCGAACTTTTTTCCGTGGGAGGAAGAATTTAATAATAGCTGTACCAACAAATTACAACCGTTTAGCACGAGTGATGATTTAATCAATAAAAATTTGAGAACTTTAGAAAAAATAAATGCTAACTTTGCCGAAAAGTTCAGTCACTTACTCGAAAAAGGAAACTTAGATGTAGAAGTGAGAAAAGGTAAAACACCAGGAGGATTTTGCTTCCCTGTCGATCGAACCGGTACTTGCTTTATATGTATGAATATTACAGGAAAACCAATTGAAGCAAACATTTTAATCCATGAATCAGGACATGGTATTCATTCTCTTTACCAATCTGAAGAAACAATTAGAGAGTATCGAATGTTTGACGGTCCTGGTGAATTAACGGAACTGCCACCGAAAACAATGGAGCTACTTGCTTTAGAGCATTATGATCAATACTACCAAAATTCAGAGGATATTATGGTTGCGAAAAAAGAAAGGTTTATAGATATTCTCGTTTCATTACGTAAATATGCTTTAATTGATGATTTTGAACAATGGTTGTATTCGAACCCTAATCATACATCAAGTGATCGACTAGAATACTACTCATTACTAGAAGATAAATATAATGTCGGTGTTAATTGGTCAGGATTAGAGGAGGAAAAAGCAGCGGGCTGGTATAAAAATCAACTAATCGTTATCATGCCACACTATATTATTTCCTACGCTCTCGCACTAATTGGTGCAATTGCCATTTATAGAAATTATAAGGAAGATCGCAAAACTACGGTTGAACAATTCGAAAATTTAATGAGATATGGATTTAGTCAGCCAATCGCTGATTTATACGAATTGGCTGGAGCAAAACTAGATTTTTCTGAGGAGTATTTAAAAGCTTTAATTAAGTTTATCGATAGTGAATTAGAAACATTGAAAAGTTAAGTGCGGCACTTAACTTTTTGTTTATCAATAGCGAATTAGGAAAGGTTTAGTTTAAGGTATTTGTGTTTCTATAAATTACTTGAAACTAGTGTACCTTTCTTTCGTATATATAAGTAAATCGTTAATTCACCGATTTTTTTACAAAACCATCATGGCGGCACGCCTACCTCCACCATCTAAGATTAAAATTTCGGTTGACGGTCCATACCACTACCCACTAACAAACAAACCAATTTTCAAACAAAAGGGGGCTATACAATTGCAGGAAAAATGGGTCGATAAAATGCTTGATCAAAAATACCATGCGAATTTTATGTATCGAATCTTAAGTTTCTTTTATGATGTAGTAGTGTTGGTGGTCGCTTTAACGATTGTTGGCAGTATTACGACTTGGTGGATGTTTAGTCAAACGAATGCTCCGGATATGACTAATATGAATTTAGTTCGAGAATATATGTGGGAAAACGAATTTCACTTGTTTGTGATCAATTGGATCGTCTTAGCCGTTGTCGCTATTTTGATTCAATATGTGTATCCTGCGTTTTCAAAACAACAAACGGTCGGCATGATGATGACAGGTTTGTATTTGCGTGATGAAAATGCAAAAAAAATTGATAAACGACAGTATTTAAAAAGAGAACTGATGAAGTTATACCTTTTCCCTACGGTCCTATTAACACTGCGAGGAGAAAGACCTTTATATGATGAAAAGTCGAAAACATACTTATTAAAATAAGGGGGCTCGTATGTCTAAAGTAAAAACGTTCATCATTTATGCATTCGCATTTCTCTTTAGCTTCATGATTTATTGGCTATTTGTTTTGCCGCTACCTTTTAGTGATCTATTCGAACAAACATTTATCGTTCATCTGCTGATCTTTCTCAGCTTGCTCATATTCCCAGTGCTTTTGGCATGGCTCTTTACGACAAGAGGCCTAAAAGCGTTGCTCATTTTCATGCCGTTTTATGTGCTAGGATTATTTTTCCTATATCGAGGATTTTATATGTCAGGTCAATTTTCACTCCTTGATTATCTTTTTTTAGAAGTTCAAAACTACTATGGTGAGAGCAGCGCAAATGGAGAACAAGCTGGAAGTTTTATAGGTATCGAGAGTTTCTTTCTCTACATTGTTATAAGTGAGTTCGGCGTGTTATTAGCGTATTTTCGTTGTCCGATTGATAAGGTGAAAAAACTAGGATTTTAGACTTGTTACTTTACCGACTAGCAGGGAAACTATCAGAAGATGCTGTTCCAGGCTACCTAGAATGGTTCAAAGCTCCAAATACATTTCGCTTCTAGAAGAGAATATGGTTGAGTGATCGCGTTACTGCAAAAACTGCAGTGACGTTTTTTACAAAAATAAAAAATTGGAACTTTTTATGAATAAAAACGTCTATATAATGTAGGGCAAAAGGTGGAGGAAGTCATGCTAGATATAGGAATTTACTTTTTTAAGAGCGACCTATCCATCAGATTCGAAAACTATGAGAGATAACAATCATTGAAAAAGATAAGAAGTTATCACATATCAAGGGGGGAAGTAGTGCTAACTAGTGTTTTTTTAATCTTTTCTTACTAGTTATAATGACAATCGTCTGGACAGTTTACTTAAAGCAGAAAACCTAAGTTTTCAAACGAAAAGCTGGAAAATAAAAAGCATGATGGTTTTTGTAACTACGATTATTATGTTGGTGCTAATTTGTTTGAATTTCATTTATAAGGAAGATGTTGAATGGGCAAATCTTCTCATTACGCTGTATCTGCCAATGGTGATCCTTTTAAGAGGGAAGGTCGCAACTTTTCAAGTGCTTCCAACAGGATTGTATGTTGATGAGCAGTTATATACGTGGACAATATGGTTGTTTTAAACAAAAACATAATTTAACAAAAATAACGAGGGAGAGATTCAATATGGCTGATGAACAAGATAAAAAAAGTATACATGAAACAGTAGAACAATTTTACAAAATCATTTCTGGAGAAAAAGGAGATCAAAGAGATTGGGGAAAATTCAGAGCCCTATTCCTTTCAGAAGACTCATTGTTAGCTCCTATTAAGTCTAATTCAGAAAAGAAGTCTTTTAATGTTAACTCTTTCATTAATAGACAGGTAAACTTTTTAAGTATGAATAACTTTTATGAATATGGATTAAATTACAAAATTGAAATATTTGGAGACATTGCACATGTTTATAGTCAGTATGAAGCAAAAAGAAATAAGGAAGATATCGAATTAATTAAACAAGGTGTTACTCTTGTGCAAATGGTTAGAGATAATCAAATATGGAAAATACATAGTATGATCTGGCAAAGTTAATTTTGATAATGTGTTACCGCATAAACAAAGTTAAGTTAGAGGTGAAAAGTCATGAAAAAAATCATTGCTAGATACTTTTATTCTCCAATTTGTTCAGAATCTTTTGCTAGTTTAGATCGTCTGAGAAGGCTTTTTCATACAATGGAAGAACATGTGCACTTTGAATTTTTTAATACAACTGAAGACAAAATAGATTCAAAGTTTCCTTGGTTTGCAAAGGAAAAAGAACTTTTAGATACCTTGGAAGGGATCGGTACGAAACCATTAGTGTACGGCAAACTATTTATTGAAGGAAAAGAAATATTAGGTTTTCCACCATCAAAAAAAATGCTCGAAAAAGTACTTCGGGATTATGACATACATTTTCCTCAACAAGCATATCAAATTACTTATAAAAAAGTGGATCGGCAACAATGGGAGATCCTTGAAGATAGGCTCTCGATCACGAAGTATGATAAAAAGTCCTTGAGAGATGTGTGCCTTGTTTGCACAGAACACAATCCTTTTTTAGAAGAGCGGGAGTATATGAAGGAAAAATGGAACGAACATGAAGCTGGAAAGGAAAACTATTTAGAAGATAAGTTACAGGAAGAAAATGTGTTAGGCTTTGTCGCCTACTATGAAGATCACCCTGTAGGATTCATTGAGGCATTTCCTTTGAAACTAGCAGCCAAGCTAGGCTTTCCAGTTTCAAATATCGACCGAAATGGACTAATGATTACTTGCCTACATATTCGTAAAGAGGTATCTGGTCATGGAATTGCCTCAAAGCTAATCAAAGAAATTAATGAGGAAGCCCGAAAAAGAAACTACCAATCAATCGAGGTATTAGCTTTTCCAGATAAAAATAATTGGCACCCGATCTCGTTGTATCAAAAGCACGGCTTCGTGTCTGTAAAGGATATAGAGGATTTAGAAGTTTTATCACTGATGGGAAAAGTCTTGTAGTTCAAGACGGAGTAAGTTTAGGTTTAGTAAATTATTGAATTTCATCATTTAATATGATCCCCATTATTTTGGGTATATAGTATTAGATTTACGCAATGAAAATAAGTTTTGGGGCATAGCCCCTCAGGTTAAGCGCAATGAATTCAAATTTTGGCGCATAGAATGATTAGCTTTCCGCAATGATCATCTTTTATAGAGCGATAGTAAGATTTAGAGTTGGAAGTTGTCGTTTTTTTACTCAAATTTTAGGGGGAGTTTAATGTTAAACATTTACTTAACAAGACACGGAGAAACAGAGTGGAATACCGAAAATAGATTACAAGGCTGGAAAGACTCACCATTGACTGAAAGTGGTGTTAAAAATGCTAGTTTACTTGGGGAGAGGTTGAAGAGCGTTGAGTTTCAAAAGGTTTACACTAGTCCGAGTAAAAGAGCTTTAACAACAACAAAACTTATATGTTCTCAAAAAGATTACCCCATAGAAATATATGATGAATTAAGAGAAATCTCTTTTGGCAAATGGGAAGGAAAGTCTAGAGAAGAGATTCAACAAGATTATTTTCAAGAATACGATAACTTTTGGTTTCGGCCTCACGAGTACGATCATTCTCCTCATCAAGGGGAAGGCATTGATGAATTTTTAAAAAGAATAAGGTTCATTATGACTCAGATTATCGAGGCAAATCAAGAAGGAAATATCCTAATCGTCACTCACGGCGCTACGGTGAAGGCGATTATGTCCTATTTTTGGGATATTCCGGTAGAAAAATTATGGGATCCACCTATCATATATGGGGCAAGCCTTTCGTTGATCAAGTGGGATGGGAACGAGTATAT
>SKOL01000435.1 GCA_007120055.1 Anaerobacillus sp. | reverse complement strand
TCGATTATTCAGCGAGCTGGAATCCAATCCGTTTCAGGAGGAACGATTCGATTTGGCAGAATAGATGCTATGAGAGCAATCCAGCTTGCCCGAAATGCTACAAGAAGTCAACGACAACAAACGAACAAACTCCCACCTGTATGGTTGAATATTTAATTAGTTGGATCCTCACATATAGTTTTGAGGTATTTATAAAATGTGTCAAATTAAGGAGGAGTTGAAGAGATCAACTAATAAAAAAATCACTTACTGCGCAGCATTCCTGTAGTGCGTTAATTTCGACTTTGAAAAAAACAGAGCTCCTCAGTAAGATATGAGTATAGACACCACTCTAAAACTCAACCTTAAGGAGGAAGCTCTTATATGAAGTTTAAAATGCAAGACAAACAAAATCAACTAATTGAAAGAATTTCTGATAAACATCTTGTAGTTGGTGTGGATATTGCTCAACAAACACACGTAGCTCGTGCTGTAAATTTTCGTGGTATTGTCGTCGGTAATCCTCTCACTTTTGAAAATAACGAGAAAGGTTTCGCTAGATTAATAGAATGGATTAATCATTTAAAACTTTTAAAAGGATTGAATACTGAAATAGTTGGGATGGAACCTACCGGACATTACTGGTTGAGTCTATCTAAATGGCTATATGATCAAGATATTGATGTAGTAACAGTTAATCCTCACCATGTGAAAAGAAATAAAGAAAATCGTGATAATACCCAATCTAAAAGCGATAAAAAGGATGCCCTTGTGATTGCAGATATGATCAAGAATGGGTATTACTCCTTTATCCGGCCCACTTCTGAAGCTTTTGAAAAGCTTCGAGTACTAATGGCTAACCGAGATGTAACCGTCAAACGCCTCACCAGTTCTATTAACCAAATAAATCGTTGGGTAGATATTGTCTTCCCTGAACTTCGAGAAGTATTTAAAGATGTAAAAGGTAAAGGGGCAATCGCAACGCTTCGGTTATTTCCTACACCTTCAGAACTATGTTCCATGAAAGCACAAGATATTGTGGAAGGTTGGAAAAAAGTGATGAAACGTCACGCAGGACTTAAAAAAGCACAATCGCTAATTGACTTAGCCAAAAGTTCTGTTGGTAGTAAACAAGCTCATGAAGCCTATAAGCTTCATTTGGAACATTTACTTGAAGAATTCGATTTAGCAAAAACCCAACTCGAAAGAGTAGAAAAAGAAGTCACTTCCGTACTTGACCAAATTACTTTCGCTATAAAAGTACTTGCCATTGAAGGAATTAGTGAAATTTCATTGGCCGGTATTTTAGGAGAAGCTGGTGATTTAAGTGGCTTCGCGCATGGTAATTCTCTATTACGGCATGCGGGTTTGCATCTGGTAGAAGCAAGCTCAGGTAAATGGAAAGGACAAATTGTAGTCTCTAAACGTGGGAGATCTCGACTAAGGCGCTTTTTATTTTTAACGACATTAAGTCTTGTGAGCAATAACTCTGATTTCAAGCAGATTCATTTTAATAATGTTAACGTCAAAAAGATGAAAAAAATGAAATCTATAATGAAACTCGTAGGAAAACTAGCAAGAATATTGGTGGCAATAGCTAAAAGTCATGAACCATATTGTTCTCAGAAAGTACAACCATTAGCACCTATCGCAGCATAATTCTTATCATGAACTAAGTATGGCTTTAAAGAAAATGAAAGTAGGTTAATTTAGATAAAAAGTTTTTGAATGTTGGCTTATTCGTAGGATTACAGAGAAAGCGCGGAGTACTGGATACCGTTGTACCTAAGGGCACTGACCCGTTTGCGCAGCAAAACCGGCCTCCACCCCTTGGATAGGCATGACGAAGGAATGAAAGGGCAAATGACCCGTTGAGACATGGGAGGGATAGCCTCCAGGGGCGGCGTGAAGAATGCGTGCAGTATATTATGGAAATAAAAGGAGCTACTATTAACTCCTCTATTCCCGCATGCCTTCATGTAGCCTTTATGATCATTACTCATTCCATTCATCCGTTATTGTTCTTACAAGGGTTTTGAAATCCTTCGAATAAGCGAGCATTTGCGAGTAAATTAAATCTAACTGAGGGAGTACAACGATACTGGTAATAGAATAAGTATTAAAGAGACGATTACATATAAAGTGAGCGTCTTTCTTATTTGACTCTAATTGCGCAGCAGATGAAGTAGTTTATTTTTTCAAATAAGAAGGGTGAAGTTTCAGCTTTTAATCTCTGAAACTTCACCTAAGATAATAACCAATAAAATTAATAATATTCGTGTTAGACGGTCTTTTGTAACAACTTTTAAAAGAGTAGTAAGAACAATTCCTATAATTGGATCGTCTTCAATCTGAATAATTACCAAAATGTCTAGCAAAGAGATAACAGTGTCAATAATGTGATCTTCATGTTGATTATTCATTGGAACTTTCCCTTCTGCTTTTGTATTAGCTTATTTCATTAAATGCAAAAGGGTGTGTACTCTTGGAAGCAAAGGAATTTTTAATAAAAACAGTTATTTTATTATTGCGCAGTATAAGGATACTGGCAATAGAATAACCAACTAAGAGGGACGATTACATTAAAAGTGATCGTCTTTCTTAGTTGACTAGAAACTGTGAAATAATTTTATTTTTTGGAGCAAGAAGTAAAAAAGAGCTTTTTTTCAGCTCTTTTTAGTGGTTAAAGCAAAGTGAGTGCACTTATAATTTGCTAATTTTTTGTTATTGTTGTATCCATATTGTTTAATTAGTTAATTTTTTAGAAAAAACGTCTTAAAAGAAGAAGAGATGTGATTAGGAAGAAGGGAATAAATATCCTTCTAAAGGGTGATGTGCGAAGAAATAAACCTCTTTGTTGATTTACACCTTCGATAATTCCAGTATGAATTCCACCATAAGTATCTCTAATTTCTACCATTTGTCCTTGATACGCCATTGCTAATTGGTCCATTGAGTCTTCACCTCCGTTCCAAAAGGGTTACTATACTTTATGTTTTAGTTATAGGGAGGTTTGGACAATTGTATAGGTTATATATACATTTAAGTATTTAGGAAAATAATAATTTTATTGTACATTACGAAACTGACGAGTAAGACCAATTATTCACAGTTACAAAGAGGTGAATTATACAAAGGAGAATTCAGTGAAATTAAAAAAGCGAACACTTATGAAGAAGCGTTCGCATCAAAAAAAGGTTTCTCATAATGTGATCTAACGAAAGCCGTGCCGACAATAATCAATAAAATGAACAAGACAACGATTAACGCAAAATTATTGTCTCTTCTGTGACCATAATCACTCACGAAGTTTCACCTCCATATTTACAGGATTATTATACTTTATGTATTATCTGGAAATATGTCTGGACGAACTATGTATGACAAAAAAACATTTTATGTAATTAAAGAAAAAAGTGAATTTATTGCACATTACGAAAATACTGTTGAAAAATTACCTATCTAAGAGACGATTACATTCAAAGTGTTCGTCTTTTCATATTTGACTAGATACTGCGCAGCAAATAATTTCGTTTATGTTTAAATAAAGAGGTTTTATTTTATCGGTGGTAGGCATTCAACAATCGGGCAAGATTGTTGAATGAGAGATAGAGATTCTTGTACTATAATAAAATTGAATATTACACTCTCTATGTGATTGCACTATTCATTTTGTAAGGGTTGGAAGAATATCAAGCTCATACCACACTTAAGCACTTGCCTCGTCCAAGTTCGTGCTTGAGGTTTTTACTCTTTTTCTTCTCCTATCTCTTTAAACTCTTCCATATTCATTCCACCGTTTTGATATCCACTTTTGAAAAGAAAGCAGTTTTAAACAGAAATATAAAAGGAAAAAATAACATCTTATGGAATTTAGTTAGATGGGAGGTAGATACAATGTCAAGAGCTGTAACAGAAGATCACGTATTATTTAACGAATGTATTCCGATATTTCGTCCGGAAGAAATTAAAGTGAATGAAGATGGGAAGGCCATTATAGGTTATTTACTACTGGATTTTAGACTTACTGAGGAGTTAGAGTTTGATTATTTTAAGATTGAGCCAACCTTTGAAGTAAGACTTCCAGGAGCATATGCAAGTTTTATTGCACCTGTTCAATTACCTAAATGGTTTGAGTGGGAGCATAATGCACATCTCTTTACTATTGCTCTTGCGTCAGTCTTTTCTTTTGCTACAAGGAGACCAGTAAAAGCACCTAGGGATGGGTATATAACACGGAGAGAGAATTTAGATCAAAATTCACTTGAGGAATTAGCTATTCAATTTCCAGTGTTAACTGCAGGACCAGGTGCACATGACACCAGTATATCCAAAGAAACGTTAAATAGGATATATGAAAATTTACAAGAAACATTTAAAATGGTTTATGGTATACCTTATGAATTGTATGAGAATACAATGCAATCTATAAGACTTGTCCATTTATCCCATCTTAATAAAAGGGATGACTTTGGTTTAGCATATTATCTCTTGGTTTCATCAATGGAGACTATGGCAAAAAAGGCTGTAAAGAGAAAGAAGTTTGTAATCAAGCACCCAAAAGAAGATAAGTGGAAGCAATTAGCTAAAACAAATAATGACATTAATGAATTACTAAGTTTGTACAAGGACGAGCGTGGTAAATCACAATTTTTAGGTAAGAGAGTTATAGAATTTATTATGGAATATTGCCCACCTGAGCAATGGCTAGATTTAAAACATCCAAGAGCGAATATGGTGAGTTATATAGAAGAACTTACTGGTCGTAAGGATGATTGGTATTTACAGAAACAATGGTATGAGAAATATCCTGAAGATTTTACTGAGGATGAGATAAGGAAAATTCTTAATGACCTCTATGTTCACAGATCAAAGTTTACTCATGAAGGTAAAAATCCTCCTCATCAAAATCCGGATAGTAACAACAGATTTTTTGATACTCAAACAGTGGTCATAGAAAAAAATGATGAGTATATAATTGAAGATATAACGTTACCGAACTTTCAACTCGTATCTTTTATTGCAAATCGCGCAATACAAAATTATTTACAGGATAAATTTAATTCCTAATTTTAAAGAGATGTTTACGGTGTTGCTTTTTATAGTTGATAAATTGTTATATGAAAGGCAAACAGTGACAATATATACAACATTCGATATTGATGAATAATAAAAAACTGTAAAAGTATTGATGGCGATTATAATATTAAAGTATGGAAGAACAGAAAATTTCAGATGTATTACATAGAATTGTAAGAAATTGAAATAAGAGAAATGTTTAATTAAGTCCTTTAACCAAAGGACTTTTTTTCGTTCTTGAGAGAAATTACGACATATTATGTTGTTTCTCTGCAAAGAAAATATAAATAACGATTTTCCACAATCGGGCGCGTTTATTTCATAACGCGTCTTTTGTTGTTTAGGACGTTAATCTCTTACTGCGCAGCAAGCTATTAGGATTAAATTATATTTTTTATAATTCGAAATCATAAAAAATAAGGATTTTTCCATTAAATTGTTCGAATGAAATATTTCCATTTCTTATGAAAAACAAGAACAATAATCCGTTATTTTTTGGTATTATTTGTTTTATGAAGATCCGTGAGATTGTGAATAATTTCACTTAAACTAACGAGCAGAAGAGCAAAACAAGATGAATAGTCTAGGGAGCGTGTGTAATATCGCGTGGGGACTGTGTAATATTAATAAAACTTAATGATGCAAAACATACTACGAACTCTCAAGGGTGGAATCGCCCCC
>SKOL01000078.1 GCA_007120055.1 Anaerobacillus sp. | reverse complement strand
TATTTACACGAGACTCATACCAAGAATTCTTCCACCAATCGGTTCGCTTAAGCACTATAGGAACAACCTAGGCTTGATTAATACCTTCACAAATACTAGCTAAATGAATTATATATTGGTCTGGAGCTATCTTTGTTGAATTTACATGTTTTAATTAGTACATTTGTAAATCTGAACAACCAAAGTACTAGACAGTATAATGTAATAATGTTGGTATCCCCTATAAATAAATCTTCCGTTCCTTACAAAAGGATTGAATATCCTTTCATGTAGGCATACTGTTTTAGCACCGAGTTTTGCAAATGATGTCCGGATGACCGTTTCACGGAGTTTCGTGATGTTATCTTTGACATTGTATCTCCTCACGCCTCTGTTACAACTTCTCTTTCATTGATTTTAGTTTTTCCATGACAGGATTTATACCTCTACCAAAATATTCATGAAGATGGCAATATTCTTGATATAACTCGTTGTAAAGATTAACGTTTGATAGATTAGGTGCATAAACTTCTTGTGGTGCTTTTGCCATGGTATTCGCAGCTTCAAAAATAGAATCATATCCCCCATTTTCTTTCCCCGCAGCAACCGCCCCAAACATTGCAGCACCTAACGCAGAAGCCTGTTTAGCTTGACTTATTTTAATTTCTCGATTTAAAACATCTGCATATATTTGCATAAGCAATTTATTTTTATGTGGCATACCACCACTTGCAATAATTTCTTTTACTTCTATACCTTTAGCTTCAAAGGCTTCAATTATTTTTCGAGTACCAAATGCAGTGGCTTCAAGCAATGCACGATAAACTTCTTGAGGTTTTGTTGATAATGTATAACCGATAATGATACCCGATAAATTTCCATTAACTAAGACAGACCTGTTCCCATTCCACCAATCCAATGCTAAAAGTCCTGTTTCACCAGGTTGATAAAGGGAAGATTTTTTCTCTAGCCACTCGTGAACGGTTAACCCCTCTCGTAGTGCCGTTTTTTCTACTGTGCTCGGGACTCCATTTTTGATATACCAAGCAAAAATATCCCCTACTGCGGCTTGGCCAGCTTCATAAGCAAATAAATTGGGAATAATTCCATCTTCAACTACACCCGAGACTCCTTCAACCATTTCTTCCTTGTCTGATAAAAAGAGATGACATGTAGATGTTCCCATCACCATCAACATACTTCCTGGTTGTGTGATGCCTACTGCTGGTACTGAGGCATGGGCATCAATAACACCAACCGCAACTGCTGTACCAGGGAGCAAACCAATTTTATCAGCCATTTCATTTGTTAAGCCTCCAGCTCTATACCCAATTGGTGAAACTTCTCCACGTAATTTACTTTGAGAAATACCTTTTAACTTTGGATGTAAAGTCTCTAGAAAGGCATCTTCAGGATAGCCGATGTTTTTATGCCACATGGCTTTATATCCAGCCATACACGTACTTTTAAGTATCATTCCAGTTAGTTTAAATGTAATCCAATCACATGCTTCCATAAAGAGATCAGTAGCTTCATATACTTCTGGTGCTTTATTTAATATTTCTAGTATTTTAGGAACCAACCACTCAGACGAGATTTTACCACCATATCTTTTAAGGAAAGATTGATTTAATTCTCTTGCTTTTTCATTTAAAAAATCCGCTTCCTCTTGAGCAGCATGATGCTTCCATAATTTTGGCCAACTATGAGGATTATTTCTCCATTCTGCTTGTAAGCAAAGCGGTTCTCCCAATTCATCTAAAGGCATCATGGTACACGATGTAAAATCAATTCCAATCCCGATTACATCACTTGCACGTATACCTGCTTTTTCTATCACACAAGGAATAGACTTGTATAATACTTTAAGATAATCTTCTGGATCTTGTAAGGCTGTACCATGTTCTAGAATAATATTTACATGCGGTAGACGTTCACTGATCACACTGTTTGAATACTTGGTTACATGGTTTGCTATTTCCTTTCCCGTGGCTACATCTACTACTAATACACGCCCTGACTCAGTACCATAATCTATACCTATTGCATATTTACTTCCCATTATGCAACACCTTCTTTAACTAGATTTTTACGATTACTCTTACAGAATTAGCTGTATAGTCAATTCAAAAAGCACAAAGGGCCCCAATTCGCGACATAAAGGATGGACTAATCTCTATTTTAAAAAGGAAATAGACAAAAATTCGAGAATATAGCCTATTAATCGTTAGGCGCCTGTAATCTTAATACAAACGAAGTTTCGGTAGCTTTGTTTTCTTACTTATATAAAGGACCAAACTTTTCACATGCTCTATAGTCTGCCCCCTGTGGGTCCATTGCACCAAACGCATTCCATACGCTAGGTCTAAAAATGCGATCCTCAGAAACATTGTGCATAGAAACTGGAATTCTGAGCATGGATGCTAATGTAATTAGGTCATTACCAATGTGGCCATAACTTAGCGAACAATGATTTGATCCCCAGTTATACATGACAGAATAAACATCTTTAAAAGGCCCATTTTCTAATCGGTTAGGAACAAACCATGTTGTTGGCCATGTTGGATTTGTTCGCTCATCAAGTTGTTCATGAACCTCTTTAGGTAATTCAAATGTAAATCCTTCTGCTAATTGTAAAACAGGTCCAATACCTTCAATCAAGTTAATCCTTGCCATTGTTACAGGCATTCCGCCTTTAGTTGTGTAATCGGTTGAAAATCCACCACCTCTAAAGAAATCAACTGCTGGACACCACTTGGTTGCCTCTAGAGATTTCTGCACTTCTTCCTCAGCTATTTCCCAAAAAGGCTTCATTGCAGGTAGGTCATTTTTTTCCTGTTGTCCAGTACCATCTAAAGTAGCAGGTCCGGAGTTGATTAAGTGGATAATACCATTTTTTGCAATTCCTGTAAGTTCGTGACCTGTCGCTTTTTTTACTGCCTCAGGACTCCAAAAGGTTCTCACATCGGCAAAAATTTGCGCAGAGTTGGTAAGCAAATGACCAAACAGCATTGTAATAGCATTTAATGTGTCATTTTCAGTAGCCAACATATACGGCTCTCGAATGCCGTTCCAATCAAAAGAGGAAGTAAGGATTGCTTCCATAAAATCTCCAGTAGGGAAGTAGTCCGTCCATGAACGCTGTCCTTGAAAACCGGCAGCAATCGCATTTTTGCCAAGTGCTTCTTCACCAAAACCTATTTCAGCAAGCTTGGGATTTCCGACCATCAAATCCCTTGAAATTAATGCCATTTTCACAATTATTTCCCAATCTTTTTCTTTTTGTTCCTTTGTCCGTTTAATTTCTGGAGGATTAACGTCTCTACCTTCTTTACAATTCTCTTTAACCCACTTTAACGCATTCTCGAATTCTACTTCATCATATATTTTTAACTCTAATCTTTTAATAAACTCCGTCATGTCAACATATTCATTTCTCATCCCTAAATAGTCATTGAAGAAACGTTCATCGACGATGCATCCAGCTATCCCCATAGATACAGCTCCTATCGATAAATAGGTTTTGCCTCTCATTAGGGATACGGCTAGGCCTGACTTTGTATATTGTAGTAGCTTTTCTTTAACATCCTCTGGAATCGATGAATCATCCATATTTTGTACATCTTTTCCATAAATACTAAAAACAGGTAACCCTTTTTGATTGTGTGCAGAAACCGCTGCAGCTAGATACACGGCTCCAGGTCTTTCTGTGCCATTAAATCCCCAGATAGCTTTAATCGTGTGAGGATCCATGTCCATCGTTTCAGTTGGATAGCACCAAGATGGAGTGACTGTAATAGTTACACCCACACCTTCTGATTTGAATTTTTCTTGGGCGTTTGCTGCTTCTACTACCCCTCCGATACAAGTATCAGCAATCACACATTCAACAGAATGACCATTTGGATAATATACATTTTCATGGATGAATTTTGCAACATTTCGTGCCAAACTCATCGTTACATCTTCTAGAGATTCGCGAATTCCACCTCTTCGACCATCAATAACAGGTCTAATTCCTATTTTCGGTAATTTTCCCCATCTAGTATCCAATGAAACCGTCCCCTTTTAGATAGTTTTTTCAACTGATTCGATATATTCGTTTATCACAAGTTGAGTAAAGGCATGTAATTATTCAACCTCTATCCTGTCGATGATGTGGAATACTTAGAATATAATGAATATTTAACCCGTACTAAAGCAATGCTCGTGAATATTTAAGTATTATTTTACCGACCCACTTACGATACCATTAACGACCCTTTTTTCAAAAATCAGATATACGATTAATATAGGAATAATAGTCATTAACGCGAAAGTATTTATTAATGGCCAATTTTGAATCCCCATACTATCATTAAGCATATACAATTGATATGGTAGCGTTCTCATTTCCGTTGAAGTTGTTAATGTTAATACAAAAGGAAATTCATTCCATCCTTCTCTAATAGAAAAAATACTTACTGTTAATATACCTGGGAGTGTAATTGGTATTAGTACATACCACATTAATTGCCATGGTTTTGCCCCATCCACTATAGCTGCTTCTTCTAAAGCTTTTGGTACACCTTTAAAGAAACCAGACATAATCCATACACCCATTGGAACGGCTGTTGCAGTGTAACTAATAATTAAGGCCGTATAACTATTTAATAAACCTAATTGATCAAAACCCATATATAACGGAACAGTTAAACTAGCTCTTGGAATAATTCGTGGAACTAATAATATTAATAGTAAAATGTGCCGAAATTTAAATGCGTAGCGAGCAAAGGCATACCCTCCCAAGACACTACACACTATTGCTAATATTGTTGAAACAGTAGTAACAAATATTGAGTTAAAGAAAAATCTTGGAAATCTATCATCAGAAATTACTTCTTGATAGTTAGAAAAATTCCATTCTTTTGGAAAAAAAGAAGAAGTATCATAAACATCTAAGGGCTGCTTGAATGTTGATAAAAATGTCCAAATTAAAGGAAAGAGAACCCATACAAAAAGTATAACAACTATTAACCACACCATTATCTGAGTTGAATTTTTATATAAAAATAACCTTAAATTCATAATACGCCCCCTCTCAATGAAGTTAAACTTTAAATACTTTTAGATAAATGAAACTTACAGATAAATTTAACGCCATAATTACAACCATAACTGCACTCGCCATTGAATAGTTTAAATCATTAAATGCTAATTTATATAAATAAACAGCGAGCACTTCTGTAGATCGGCCAGGACCCCCTCCTGTTAAAGGTAATATAATATCAAACATATTAAAGCTAGCAAAGCTTAACCATATTAGACTAACACCAATCATAGGAGATATTAAAGGTACAATAATTTGATATATTATACGTAATCTTGATGCACCGTCAATTTTGGCAGCTTCGAATATTTGTTCATCAATACCTTGTAGACCCGCTAATAGTATCAATATCGCAAAAGGGGTTACAAACCAGATGTTTGCTAATATGATAACAAATAGAGCAAGCCACTCATCAGCTAACCATAATACCTCATCAATTCCAAAAACAGATATTAATTGATTTACCATTCCTACGTCCCCAGCAAAAAGGAATTTAAACATTGTAGCAGCAGCTATACCAGAAATAAGATATGGAATTAAGGTTAAACCTTTAAAAAAACCCTGCATGATCGTTAACTTATACAATGCAATAGCAAAAATTAAAGATAAAAATATCCCTACAAAAACACTCACAAAAACGAAAATCAAAGATTTATACAATGAATTTATAAACGTAG
>SKOL01000077.1 GCA_007120055.1 Anaerobacillus sp. | reverse complement strand
TTCTATATCTTTCTTTAAACCGTACCAATTTTTATTTGTATGAGCAGATACCCAAAGTTCATCGTTCACTTTTTGGAGCCAAATTCTCCGATGTGTCCAGTACATGCCTTGGACAAGTCCGATCATGAAAATAACCCCACCAACCATTAAAATTCCTAGGGTATAGTCTTTACGAACGACTAAGTTGGTCACGTGATTCATTTCAATGTCAACAAATCTTAGACGATGGGTGTTTTCTCCATTAATATCTTGATTAGTCTGAATTCCAACAAAACTGATTTCTCCTTCTTCAATTTCCGGAGTAAATATTTTGAAAATAAATGCTGGATTGTTCGGAATTCGTGATTGTGAAGCTGGTGTACGGTCATCATCAAAATAAAAATCCGGAAAATACTCAATGACTTCTACTTTATAACCGTTTCCTAAATCATAAATGGTTTCAGGGTCATATGTTGAAACATCAATACGACCAAACCGTTCTCCGGTTTCATTTTCTTCGAGTTCAAAACTCATTTCACTTATTTCATTTTGCTTAAATGCATATTGATAAAGTGCATAACCTTCAAATTTAAACGGATCATTCACTCGAATATCGTGGCGAGCAACCTCTACAAGTTCAGGCTCTCTGCCTACAACACCATCGTCGATTCTTTGAAATAAAGTTGCGGAAGTTTGGTATTTCCTCACAATCGGGCTCCCTGCTCTTACTAGTGCATCTCGAAATCGTTCATCAGTATCATCGTAAAAGTCGACGATAAATTGATCGTTTCTCAAGAAGAATTCTCCGTCGGTTCCGCTTATAACAACGGTTTCTCCTTCTCGAACCCAAATATTTTCATCTACATACATTCCCGGAAAAAATCGTAGCATACAACCTATTAAAAAAATAATAAGTCCAATATGATTTACATATGGTCCCCATCGTGAAAAGCGACCTTTTTCAGCAACAATATTTCCGTTCTCTTCAAATAAGTTATATTTTTTTTCTTTTAATATTTGTTGTGCTTGTTCTATCGTCTCATCGCTGTCGTCTACTTTAGAAACACCGTGAACACGTTGCCTCTGAAGAAAGCTTTCGTGTCGAGTTACCCGTTGAGTTTTTAATGCTCTATGTAACGGAACAACTCGGTCAAGACTACAAATGATGAGTGAAACCCCTAGTGCTGCAATTAATAACATATACCACCACGAGTTATAAAGATCGTGGAAACCTAATAAGTAATAAATTTTCCCTAAAGCCCCATACTCTGCTTCATAAAAAAAAGTTGGGTTGGCGGTAGGTGGAATATACATTTCTTGCGGGAAAATTGTTCCAATACTCGAGGCTAACAATGTGACAACGATCAGCCAAATCCCGACCTTTACACTTGAAAAGAAGTTCCATACTTTATCAATCATTGTTTTATTGTATGTCTGTGAGCGGCGAGCAACGCCTTCATAGCGCATGTTAAGTAGAGCTTTTTCCTCTTCAAAAAAAGGCTTTCCACATGATTCGCAAATGACAGTACCATATGGGTTGACGTGCCCACACTCACATTTTGCTTTTTCCATTTATGAAACACCTCATTACTGACTTGGTACAATTCTCTGGACGTAATCTTCTACCATTTGTTCGGATAATGCACCAACTCTTCTTTCGATAACAATTCCGTCTTCATCAATTAAGAAAGTAGCAGGTAACTCTCTAACTCCATATAATTGACTAACTTGTAAACCAGGATCTAATAAAATTGGGAAGGTTAAATTAAGACGCTCTACAAATCTTTCAATACGTATCGGTTGTTCATCAAAGTTCACAGCAATTACCTCAATGCCTTGATCTTTATATTTTTGAAAGTTATTTTCCATGTACGGCATTTCATACACACATGGTGGACATACCGTCGCCCAAAAGTTCAGAAAAACGCCTTTTCCTCTTAAATCGTGTAATTCAACTTCATTTCCTTCCATATCTTTCAATACGAAGTTTGGTGCAACCTCTCCAACCGAGACAATATCTTTTTGATCGGCAAAAGTTGTATAAAACGTATATCCTAATGCGACTGTTATACTTAACAGCACTACAAGCCGCGTTAAAAATCGTCGTTTCTTCATATCTAACCCCCACACTTATATACTACTTTTACATATTAACACTATCAACACGTTATAAACAATTAATTATACTTATTTTTTTCTACGATTTCCCGTAATTGCTTTACTTCATGAGGTCTTAGTTCTCTAGCTTCACCACTATTTAACCCTTTTAAATTTAAAAATCCATACATTTCTCTTTTTAACTTTAATACAGGGTGACCGATTGCTTCAAACATACGGCGAACTTGACGATTTTTCCCCTCATGGATCGTAATTTCAATGATAGAAGTACCTTGACTTTTATTTCCTGACACAAACTTTACTCTCGCAGGTGCAGTCTTACCGTCTTCTAACATAATACCTCTTTCTAATTGTCGTAATGACTCACGTGTTGGGATACCTTTCACTTTCGCAATATACATTTTTCCAACTTTATATTTAGGATGCATTAATTGATTAGCAAACTCACCATCATTCGTTAGTAACAACAGACCTGACGTGTCGTAATCTAGTCTCCCAACAGGAAATAAACGTTGCTCAGAATCTATAAAATCAGTAACGACTTTACGACCTTTATCATCTTTAACACTAGAAATAACTCCTGTAGGCTTGTACAGCATAAAATATACTGGTTCCTCTCGGTCAATCGGAACCCCATCTACTTCTACTTTATCTTTCCTCGGTGTAACCTTCGTTCCTAATTCTGTAACTACCTCACCATTTACTGATACTCGTCCTTGTGTAATAAGCTCCTCAGCTTTCCTTCTTGAAGCAACTCCTGCTTGTGCAATCACCTTTTGTAAACGTTCCATTTTATCCACCCCATATAATTTATAATTTAAAATGTATAATTTAGAATTAGCTGTAAGAATAGCTTCGAAGCAAACTCTTTCAATCATTTTTAATTATACAATTGTAAATTTTACATTTTAAAAAGCAACATTACCTATTATAAGCAAAAATGACCTCATTTTAACAATATTTTATTATTTATATTGTATATATTTTTAAATAAAAGATTTATGGCTTCATAAATCTATCGCTTTTTGGACTACATCAGAAAATAAGGGGCTGTCCCATAAGTGTCTGACACCATGTAGAACTAACTAAATATAGACATATAAATTTTATAATACGTCTATATTTAGTGCCTTACGGTGTCATCACTTTGTTTTGGGCCAGCCCCTTATTTTCTAATGCTTCACGCTATGCGTGAAGAGTCAAGCTTTCGCTTGAATTCAGTCCAAAAAGAAGAATGCAACACCCTTTTAAGAGAGTATTCTCAAAAGAGTGTTGCCTATAGTTATCGTAACATTTTTATTCATCAATAATTTAATTTTAAAGAGATCCAAAAACGATTGTTACAATGGTTATTGAAACGACAATTCCTACTACATCGGCTAAAAGGCCTACTTTAAGGGCATCGCCCATTTTCTTTATTCCAACCGCACCGAAATAAACGGTTAGCACATAAAACGTTGTATCTGTACTACCTTGCATCGTAGAGGCTAGTCTACCTATAAATGAATCCGGTCCGTAGGTTGCAATTAAGTCAGAGGTCATCCCTAACGCCCCTGTACCCGAAATCGGTCGAATTAATGCAAGTGGAACGATTTCAGTAGGAACACCAATCGCTTGAAGACCTGGCTTAATTAGTTCGATAAAAAAATCCATCGCTCCTGAAGCTCGAAACACACTAATAGCAACTAACATCCCTACTAAGTAAGGTATGATCGATACAGCCATTCCAAAGCCTTCTTTAGCGCCCTCTACAAACGTTTCATATGTAGGTACTCTTTTAATTGTACCGTATAGTAATATAAACATAATTAACAAAGGGATTAACCAAATTGAAATTGTACTAATCCATTCCATTATAATTCCCTACCTTTTTTTAAGCGCCGATAATAGAAAAAACGATCGATTAAGATGGCAGCAATCGTCGAACAAGTCGTTGCAATAATTGTCGTACCAACAATTTCTGTAGGGTTTACCGATCCATAATTCATACGAATCGAAATGACCGTAGTAGGTATTAACGTAATGCTAGCTGTATTAATTGCTAGTAACGTAATCATCGATCGACTCGCTGAATCTTTATTACCATTTAATACTTTTAACTGTTCCATAGCTTTTATCCCCATTGGGGTTGCTGCATTACCTAACCCGAACATATTTGCTGTCATATTCGATAAAATATAGCCCATCGCAGGATGATTACTTGGAACTTCTGGAAAAAGTCTCGTTGCGATCGGCTTCATTACTTTCGCTAACGCTTCTAACAAGCCAGAAGCTTGTGCAATACGCATTAACCCTAACCAAAAAACTAAAATACTAATTAGTCCAATACAAATGGTAACTGCATCTTGCGCTCCTTTAAAAACTGCTTCGTTTACAGCCTCCATATTCCCATTAATAGCTGCAAAGACAATCCCGATGATTAACATCGCCATCCAGATAATGTTAACCATCTTTATTCACTCCGAGTACGATGAAAAATAAATCGATAAATTTTGTCCATAAACTCTTTTTCTCTTTTTGTAAGTCACCAGTAAAAGAAAGAGGTACTTCACCAATATTCGTCCCGTTTAATTCAATCGTTATTTTACCTACTGGATTAGGCGGACCATTTACTTGCCACTCATTCCCTTTAGGAGGGTTGTATAAAGTAATTTTTTTATTTACTAGTTCTCTTTCTTCAGCAGTTAAAGGATATTCAAATGTATAGTTAGCACTTACATTATTTTTATAAAATTCATCTTGTAAATTTTTTATGACCCCTTCTTTTACGACAGGGAGGACCGCAAATGATTCAAATCCCCAATTAAACATATTCATATGATCTTGCCAATCACTTGGGGCATTTAGTGTCACAGCAATTAAGTTTATATCATCTTTCGTCGCTGTTGATACTAGTGTCCGTTTTGCTCTTTTCGTATAACCGGTTTTTCCCCCAGTCGAGTATTTATATAATTGTGTCAATAATCGATTTTTATTTTGCCATATTCGGTCCCAATTTTCCCCTTCTTGAGGGGCACGATAGCTTTTCGTACTTGAAATTTCCTGAAATGTCTCGTTCTCCATCGCATATCGAGTTAATAGTGCCATGTCATAAGCAGTAGAGTAATGCTCTTCATGATCATCTAAACCATGAGGATTATTAAACACTGTTTTTTCCATGCCGATCTCTCTGGCTTTTTGATTCATTAAATAAACAAAACCGTCTAGACTACCACCTACATGTTCGGCAATCGCCACTGCGGCATCATTTCCAGAACGAAGCATCAATCCATAAACTAAATCCTCGAGTTTGATTTTTTCTCCAAGTCTTAAATAAAGAGACGACCCTTCTGTTCCGAAAGCATTATTACTTACTTTTACTTTTTCCTCCATTTTTTCTGATTCTATCGCTAAAATTGCCGTCATTATTTTAGTAATACTCGCAATTCGTAATTGTGAATGAGCATTTTTTTCATAAAGCACTCGTCCACTTTCCTGCTCAATTAAAATCGCCCCTTGCGCTGAAACAGAAAAATTGTTAGCAGACACACTTGATGTTGATATTGAAAATAGTAATAAGAATACTATTACTAAAATGTTGTATTTCATGAAAGATTTATTTACCATTTTCATACCCCGTCCCTTACATGTTTTGTACAAGTTTATGCACAC
>SKOL01000512.1 GCA_007120055.1 Anaerobacillus sp. | reverse complement strand
ATAAAGGACGAAACCCTCAAAAAGTTTTACGTCACCATCGTTCGTAACTGTTATATTGGCATACCATTCTCCTGCCATTGCAAGTGGCAGTTCTAATTCATAAACCCCTTCACTAATGTTATGCATCGTTCCTTCAATTGGATGGTTCATCCTTTCCATATTCATATACAAGTAAACTTCATCAACATCAACTACGTCTCCTGCGCTATCGGTTAGTTGTACTGTATATGTTTGAAATTCTGTCGGCATCGTCGCCCCTTCATTTTCAAAGGTTACATTTAAATTTTCTAAAAACTGCTGATTACTAGAACACCCCATTAATAACATTGCCACTGTAAAAATTGTCACAAATAAGTTAAACTTATTCAAGATAACCTCACCTCATTTTAGTATGATTGTAGTATGAACTCACAAAAAGAAAATAACACTTTTAACAGCAGTTTTCAAAAAATTGATTTAGTAATCTATTCCATGTAAATGTGATTTGATGTTATGTGGTTCGTTCGTTAAGTCCGCCCATGCCTAACTTATAGGCTAGATTTTTGTGACGATACTTCGTCATGACGGTTTTCGTTGTAGATGGTGACGCTGCCTCGTCATGAGGGTTTTGTATGAAAAAAGGTGGGTGCTTTTGCGAACGAACGTCTGAGATTCTTAAGAAGGTCAAGGTGAAGTGAGGAAAAGCACCCGCCTTTTCTAGATTAAAAGTTGACGATTACCGTCATGAGAGGTTTGTATGAAAATAATTATTGGAGGAAATCAAAATGGCAAATAAACTATCAATTGCATTTATTTTATTTATTTTGAGTGGTATGGCTTATACGATTTATGGTTTTTGGGCAGTAGATGAAAACCCAGATATTATAACTGTGGAACGCTTTAATGATGAAGAACCAATTTTATTAGACAATTATATCGGTGAAAAGAAAACGATTTTACAATTCGTAGCTGTTCCGTGCGAATGTTGTAGCTTTTCGATGCCGTTTATTCAACAGTTTGCTGCCGAGCAAGATGAGATTGAAGTAATTACGATTGTTTTCCACGGTCGCCGTGGAGAAATTCAAGATAAGTTTGAAAATGAATATAAAGCTACTCATTTATATGGACTTGATTTAGATCGAAGTATTGCTAACTATTACGGGGCAAACGTCTCACCGACTTACGTATTCTTTGATGAAGCTGGGAATAATCTTGGTGCTTATCCTTATATTATTTTAGATGCTGAGGAGCTAGAGCAACGTTACGATGATGCTTATAAGAAGTTGAACAATGAAGGAGAAGCATAATGGATTACCTTCTCGCCTTTACTGCAGGGTTATTATCATTTACATCTGCATGTATTTTACCTTTAATTCCTAGTTATTTAGCTGTGATCACCGGGCTATCTGTTACTGAATTAAACGACAACCGGCATCATCGAACACAAATCATCGTACGTATTTGCTTTTTTATCATTGGTCTTATCATACCTTTAATTTTACTTGGGATGACCGCTTCTACCATAGGCTCTGCGTTTTTAAGCTATTCAGACAATTTTTCAAGACTTTTTGGGTTTATCGTTATTTTATTTGGATTACATTTATTAGGACTATTAAAATTCCAATTATTAAATCGAGAGTTTCGTTTAGATTTTTTATTTAAGAAGAAAAATTCTTTATGGAGTGTCGCTTTAATGGGGTTAGCGTTCGGTTTTGGTTGGACTCCGTGTATCGGACCAATGTTAAGTTCCATCTTAATTATGGCTGCAGATTCTGAGACGATGTTTCGAGGTGGACGATTATTATTTATTTACGGGCTTGGCTTAGGATTACCATTTTTACTCATCGGAATATTAAGTACACTCGGCTTTCAATTTATTAATGTTTTAAAAAGACACGTACGTATAATTTCAATCATTAGTGGTGTTCTTTTAATTATTTTAGGATTGCTCTTAATTACTGGCAACATGGCTTATATAACACCAACAATATAGCAAAATTTATAGTGAAAAGGAGCTGTCCTATAAGTGTCTGACACCATGCAGAACTTAGAACTTACTAAATATAGACGTATAAATTTATGTATCCGTCTATATTTGGTGCCTAACGGTGTCTGCCACTTACTTTTGGGATAGCCCCTTTTTCAAAGTTTTTTCTATATAAATTGTTGCTTTTGAACGATCTTTAATTTTTACATTCTATTAGTGAACGTTGGAAAATATCCTTTTTCTTCTTTATCGTAAATTTTAAACAGAACGAAACTGAAAGGAGCTAAAAATAATCCCCAAAGACCAATTAATGCATAGCGAATAAAATCAAAAATAAACATATCTGGAAAAACGAACTTAAAACCTTCCTGGATTGCAAACATTCCAACTAAGCCAATCACAAAAGCAATACCTTTTCGAATAAAACTAGCACTGATTTCCATTTTCACGAATTTACTTTCTAATATGTAGCCAACTCCTGCTCCTAAAAGTAATCCTGCAAATTTAAAGCCTTCTTCTTCTGGGAACAAAAATACGAGAATTATAGGAACGATAACAGCTAAAATGAGTTGTAGACCAACATTAATCTTCGATAACAAATTCTTCACATATATTGCGATAATAATAATCCCAATACCTAAAGCAACCCCTGCAATGATGTCTGTTGGCCAATGTAGTCCGGTGTAAAGTCTAGATATTGATATAAAGAAGATTAACGAACAAGCTAGCGCAATAAAAACTGGCGTTCGAAATATGTAAGCTAAATACCCCCAAAGCGTTGCCGACCCTTGTGCATGTCCACTAGGAAACGAATCATGTGGGTAATGACTCCCTGCATCAGCTGCAGAGCTAATAAATAAAGAATTAACCCCTTCAGCACCAATCGGCCTAGTGACTGCGAAATAAATTTTCAAGAAAGAATTAATATATATTGAAAATATGAAAATATAAAAAAGACGAAAGCCTACCGGTTTTGATATACACCAATAAATTAATGGCAAAATTATAAAATAAAACTCTTCATTCCCTAAAAACGTAAACACCCTTGCAAATTGATCTAAAAAAGGATGTTGTAGTTGTGTAAACCATTGTAATATCTCTAATTGACTCATTACCTTCCTCCCTTAAAATAAATAAAAAACTGTCAGTATTTTTGTATTAAGCCTTCATGCCGGGCGCCGTCACCAACTAAGGTGTAAAAGGCGAATGATTTCCTTCACTTCGCTGTGACCTTCTTTCGAATCTCAGAGGCTCGTTCACGAAATCATCCGCCTTTTTTCATACAAAACTCTCATGACAATTTTCCGTCACCATCTAAGATGTAAAAGAACGAGTAATTTCCCTCTCTTCGCTGTAAACTTCTAGCGAATTTTAGAGGCTCGTTCTGAAAATTACTCGTTCTTTTTCCATACAAAACGTTCATGACGAGCATCGTCATCAATTAGAATGTAAAAGTCCAGTATGTACCTTTCCAACTAACCAACTTTATAATTATAATAGATTACTTTAATAACCGCACGAAATTTGAACTTTTAAGCAATTTTCACATGATACTTCATATAAAAAAGCATCACTGTTTACAAGAGTTGTTTCTTGAAAATAACGTAGTATATAAAACAGCTGCCCAAAATAAAGTGTCAGTCACAGTAAATGCTAAAAACAGAATATATGTTAAGGTTCATACGTCTGTATTTATTAGCTATTACTGGTTAACTGACACTTAGGGAACAGCCATATTATATTCAACTATGGTCATACGCTTCTAGCAACTTTTGCGCTGCTAGTGTTACTGTGGTTGTTCCTGCTTCAATTTCTGCCTTATATGTGGGTAAACTACTTTTTATTGTTGGGTGGTCGTAAAAGCGGTTTAATAATTGGGATTGTAATGTTTCATTTAGCCAAAGGAACAGTTGCTCTTTGCGACGTTCATAGAATATATTTTTCTGTTTTGTATGAGAGATATAATTATTTACTACATCCCACATCGTATCTATCCCTTCATTTTCCAAAGCCGAACAAGTATAGGCTTTCGTTTCCCAGCCTTTTGTTGCTGGTGGTAAGTAGTGCAAAATTTGATTATATTCTTCTTTCGCTGCAAGTGCCTTTATTTTATTATCTCCATCAGCTTTATTAATAAAAATGGCATCAGCAATTTCTAATACTCCCTTTTTCATTCCTTGAAGCTCATCACCGGCCCCTGTAATCATAACAACGAGGAAAAAGTCGACCATCGAACGAACCGTCGTTTCACTTTGCCCAACGCCTACAGTTTCGACGATAATGACGTCATAACCGGCCGCCTCACAAACGAGCATCGTTTCTCGACTTTTTCGAGCCACACCACCTAATGTTCCTCCGGAAGGGGTTGGACGTATAAAGGCATTTTTATTTTTGGTTAATTGTTCCATTCTTGTTTTATCTCCAAGAATACTACCTTTAGACACTTGACTACTAGGGTCGACAGCTAGAACGGCCACTTTATGACCACGATCACATAAGTAGGTGCCTAAAGCTTCAATTAATGTACTTTTTCCTGCCCCTGGGACACCAGTAATACCTATCCGTATTGATTTCCCGGTATGAGGTAAAAGTTCGCTAATGACATTTTGACCTAGCTGAAAATGTTTTTCAGCATTACTTTCCACTAAAGTAATTGTTCGTGCAAGCATCGTTCGGTTATTTTCTAAAACACCATTGACATAATCTCCAACCTGTAACTGCTTTTTTCTATGAGGAGTTTGTTCCTTATCGTTTTTCATGTTACCCTCCTCCTTTTTTAAAATGTCGGGCGATTTTCATACAAAAACGCTCATGACGATTTATTCGTCACCATCTAGAATGAAAATCCACCTCCAAGTACCTATTTTCATACTAAACCCTCATGGCGGTATGCCTGCGGTCACCATCTAACGGAAAAATTCGGGCGAGGGTCCTAGCCAACTAACGACAAACCAACTAACCAACATCATCAAAGCAGTTGTTCGTTTATTTTTTCTAATACTTTTTGGGCTGCAACTGGGATAACAGTTCCAGGTCCGAAAATAGCTGCTGCTCCTTGTTCATATAAATAATCATAATCTTGTGGAGGGATAACTCCACCGATAATGACTAAAATATCTTCTCTTCCTAGTTTACGTAATTCCTTGACCACTTCAGGAAGTAATGTTTTATGACCGGCAGCTAAAGAACTCATACCAATCACATGGACATCGTTTTCGACAGCTTGTTGGGCGGCTTCTTCTGGCGTTTGGAACAACGGCCCGATATCAACGTCAAACCCAATATCTGCAAATGCTGTTCCAATAACTTTAGCACCACGGTCGTGGCCGTCTTGACCGAGTTTCGCAATCATAATCCGTGGACGTCTTCCTTCGTTCTCGGCAAATTCATCCGCCTGTTTTCTGACTAGATCAATTTCCTCACTTTCAGCAAACTCAGCTCGATAAACCCCACTTATCGAGCGGATCACTGCTTTATGTCTACCGACGACTTTTTCATATGCATCAGAAATTTCTCCTAAACTCGCACGTGCTCGTGCTGCTTCAATCGCCAACTCTAATAAATTACCTTCACCAGTTTCTGCAGCTGTAGTGATCGCTTCTAGCGCTTTAGATACTGCTTCTTCATCGCGATTACTTCTTAATTGCTCTAAGCGCCTGATTTGCGCCTCTCTAACAGCTGTGTTATCAATATTCAAAATTTCAATCGGATCTTCTTGTTCTAAGCGATATTTATTGACACCAACAATCGTTTCTTTTTTCGAGTCGATATGTGCTTGACGTCTAGCTGCCGCTTCCTCAATTCGCATTTTTGGAAGACCTGT
>SKOL01000349.1 GCA_007120055.1 Anaerobacillus sp. | reverse complement strand
TAATACACTTATCAAAACTAAATTTGATTGTAGTGCTATGGTCACTGCTTCGAACATCGTCAATATTCCCACCTCCCCTCTTTTGGGAGATGGTCACCGCCCATCCACTTTATGTAGTTGCTCCTTCAATTATAACAAACACACATTCCCCTTTCTACTATTATTCAATTCTCGTATCTGTGAAATAATTCTGTGCAACAAGATTTTTCGAGGAGTGAAAAGGCACCGAATTCTGATCTCCCAGTTATATATAAAGCCGCCCTGATGAGAGAAAGCTTTCTCTCATCAGGGCGGTTTTATTAGTCTATATTTACAGCATATGACACGCTTGCGCGAATTGCGCAATAATAACGATACCGCGGAATACTTGGAAAGCGCGCTTTTCGTGGGAGTTATTGAACAATGAATATTGGATTATTCTTCGAATTTCGCAATTTAACGCGTCGGGGGTCAGGCACCTTTTTTTCCTCTTCTTGCAGGACAGGCCCCCCAACGGGACAACGGACCTGTCCCCTCGTCCCGGGCACTCGTCTACGATTCCTTCCATTCCATCACTACAACGTCACTAATCCAGCCTACTTGTCCTTGGGTATTTTCAATTTTGAGCCATGTACGATTTCCATCTGGCTGCTTTTCTCCTAAGAATAACAGTTGCTCATTTGGAAGTGCCATTGTTAAGTAAGGAGCATCTAAACCTGGATTTTTTCGTATATTGGCACCTTCTTGATACTCTTCTGTCAAAACATAGTAAACCTCTTTATGACCTTCCTCTTCTATCTCTGATTTCAGTTCTTGTGCGTTTGCCACTTTTTCGTCAGCGTTTTCTAATACCCATTCTTCGAAACTTAACCATTTATCGAGGGCTGAGTTGTTCATACTAGGATTCATTAATAATAGAACTAAAACAATTCCTGCTACTAAAAATAAGGTCCGGGATATATGTTTAAAAAGTACTCTCCTCATTCCTCCTATGGAAGGGAAATGATTAACAAGTTTTTCAAACGTAATAGATATAGTCTGAAAGGTATCCCCTATTGAATAGTTAAAGGAAAAAGGCTTCTTTTTTAAGCGTCGACGAAGTTTCGCCACTAAATATTCTGGGTATAAGAAAATAGTAAATAAGACATCTAAAACCTTTTTTATAAACCTAATCAGATAATAAGTTAGACCTGGTAAAAATAGACTCAAGAAATAGGCAGCTACCAGCCCGAAGATAACTAACGGAATCACTACCCTCAAACCGATTGGCCATTCGATGATATGTATCCATATACTCAATAGTACACCTTGTACAGTTTCCATTATTTACAACCCCCCCTTACGATTTTTGCCCTTTTTGTTGGTCAATATTGAAGGACTCATCTAAATCTAAGTCAAATTCATCTTCAGGGAAATCCTTAGGGTTACTGATAAGGTGTCGTGGCTCCGAAGAATCAATCTGTGTTGCTTGTGTGGAATTCATATAATATCCTTGACTAGGTGCCATTTTCTTGAAGATTTCAACAAAGTCATAGTTCTCATCCATAATTTTTAATTCTTTTATTTTCACGAGCATATCCCAAAATTCTCGACGATCTTCTTTGTCCTTTTCACGTAATGAATTTAGCGCATCCTTAATATCCCCCATATTTTCCGATAAGTATAGCTCTAATTGTCGCTTATCCTCCGTAGAATCGATGATCTTCTTCGTGTGCTCTAATTTGATCATCCGTTGTTCTTGGTCCTTTTGAAGCTTAAAGCTTTTTAGCTCCTCTTCTTGCTGTTGCTTTTGTTTTTCAAGCTCATGCAATAATACTTGTCGCTCGCGCTCATATTTTAAGTCTTCTTGCTCCCGTTCACGTTGGCGGCGGGACCTTTCTTCCTCTTCTTTTTGACGCTGTTGGTCTAGCTCTTTTTCGTATTGTTGTTTCATTCTTTCTTTCTCACGTTGCAGTTCTATTTGCAATTTCTCACGCTCGCGTTGTTCCTCCAACCTTCTTTGTTCTTCTCTTCCTTGTTTTAACCGATTGATCGCCACTTCGCTCAAAGAAGCTTTAATGTAAAAGTCGGCCAGTTCAATCCCATGGCTTTCAAAACTTTCTACAATCGAATCGTCTGTTGTTAGTCGGGTCAGATCTTTTTGAAGATCATCTAATTGATCCACCGTATACAAAGTTGTAAGTCTCTCAATTTTTCTAGTAACTTGTTTTTCAATAATAGAAGCTACGTCACTTACGTTATTTTGCACAACCTTATACGGATCACTAACTTTTAAAGTATATTCAATAACTAATTTGAAATTTTCAAGTGGATCTTTCGACTCGAATTCGCGACTTATTTCAAGCACCTTTGTTGACAAGTCGATGGTATAGACCACATTATACTTCCCCCAACGCATCTCACCGTGTGTCGGTTTATCGTTCGGCATAAGAGTCAGGTACTCCCCACCATTCCCAATATAAACAAATGCTTTGCCGTTTGGAACAACAGGTAAACTTCTCTTAAAAAGTCCTACCTTTTCTACCTTTTTATCACTTTCTATCGGATTGAATGTTGAACTCACTGTTATTTCCCCCTTAAACTGAATTTTTTGCGATAATCTGCACTAACTTTTTAAAAGCAATATTTGAATGTTTGGGATTCTCGGCCCAACTATTAAACGTATAAAATAAAGATTTTTGAAGGGTTGGGTGTAAGAGATAAACTGCCTCAAGTACACTTAATGCTATTCTTTTGAACCATTGTCTTTTTTCAGATGTAGTCGCTAACCAATCATAAATGACCCTTAAAGTTATTTTTCGAGTATTTCGATCTGCTAAACACTTTGCTATCAATGGTAAAATTAGCTGCTCTCGTAACTCTTCTTCCTCCAATAAGGAAAAAAAGTAAGGGAGCTGATCAACACTTTCCAATCGTAATAAGGATAAGAATATGAAAAGTGGTTCCGCTTGTTCAGATTTTTCGTACGATTCTTTAATAAAAACTAGCGTCTTTTCTGTCATTTCCTTATTCTCTTGTCCTGTTAAAAATAGTGCTTTAACGGTTGTCCGTAGAAGCTTATGAAATCTTCCATCCTTTAAAACAATATGAAGTAGATCTTGAAAAACTAAATCTGGCAAAATCGTTCCAAGTGTTCGGTAGCTCGCAATCGCGGTCCAGGTAAGTTGTGGATGGTTGAGCTTTGCCCAATGGTGTAGAAGCGATCGAACCCGGACGAGCTCATTAGACTCAAAAACTAGCTTTTCAAGAACTTCAACAGCAAAAAAACGGACCTTTGGGTGGGCATTTGCTGCACATGGTTGTATTACTATTTCCTTTACTCTACGAAAATCTAAATTTGCTAATAATTTAATGGCATCTTGAACAGCTTTCTTCAACTGGTCATCTTTTACATTTGCATAGCTTTTCAACCATTCTAGTAATGGTTTTCTCAATTGATAATAAGCGTTCCACACATAACGGATGATCGATTCGGCATAAGACTCATGATGAAAGACAACATAGTCTTCATCAGTTGAACCAAATTCTGCTTGATGCTCTTGCTTATAGAGCTTTGCATTAATCCGCTTGATTTTAATATGGTGGTCTTCGAGCACACCTTCAGAAAAACTAACTTCTCCTTTCTCTACAGTTGAATGCTTTTGTAGTAAAGAAAGGACATGCTTTTGCTCGTCCAGCACCTTTTCATATGGAATGTCATGGAAAATAGCGAGTGTAATCGCGAGTGAAATTTCATCTAGATTATGTACTTCCTTAAACCACTTCTCAACCTCTTTGTCTGAAAAAGATTGTAAGGCTGAAAAGACGTCTTCAAGTTCGATTTCGTTGTTGTTCCATCGGATAAGTTGAGAGACAAGCCCATCTGCCTCACTGGGGATTAAATTTTCCTTTAGCTTGATCCGGAAATCGATATCGTTGATCACTTCTGCTAAATTTAAAAGTATATCAGGCTTTTCTCCTAGCCAGTAGGATACATGATTTTGCAGTAATGAATGGGCTCGTTCTGGGATACTGACTTTTTGTATGTAGTGATTTTGATTTTCTATTAATTGTTTATGAACAGTAAGGATAAAAAAACTATTTACCTCTTTTAATTTTTCACTAAGGAATTTCAACAAATTTGTATCAACTTCTAACAGGTAGCCATCGATTACATAACCAGTGTTTTCTTCAAATTGTAATTTCGCTATTTGCTGCATCGGTGTTTCTGGATAAATTTCAATTAAATTCTCTGCTCCCAATTTCATTAATAGATGAAGAGCGGTTGTATACTTGCCTGTTTGTTTCGTATTCATTAATACGAGAAAATGATTCTGTGCTAATTGATTCGCTAGTTGATGATAGTTTGGTACTGGTTCATAAACAGACTTAACTTTGATCATTTCTTTCTGGCCAATCTGATAGTAATTGATTTCGCTATTATCACCTGAATGGTCACCAGAAGAAATATGTTGATCTCCGTGCCCTGTCTTAACAGGTCCTTTTACATCTCCATTAAAGGTATAGTACATTTTATAGAGATTAATATTTCGGTCTGTTTTTTCGGACATCGAGTTAATAACCTCTTCTTCTTCTTCCTCATGCCCTTCCTCGACTTCGACTTCTTCAGTCTCTTCTACTTCAAGTTCCTCAAGTTCGTTGTCGTTTTTCATAAACAATCTCCTAACCCTTATCTTGAATGTTCATATTCTGGTTGCCTATTCCTAAATGGTGATTTCCACTCATCGTTCCATTTATCGTTGTATGCACATTCGTGATCTGTTTTATTACTTTCGTTTTCCCCTGATTATTAACAACGGAGTCCCCAACGCCTTCGGTGACTTTATTCATGTTACGATCACTCACTCCATACTTATCAAGATACCATGCCACAATGTCACAAAGAGCATTTAACCCTGACATCGCTGTTCTTTGTGTGAGATCGTCTGGATTATCATGAGAGCCGTAATTCCCCAGTTTTTGTATATAGTGCATTTGGGTTAGAATAGGCGTTTCAATTCTTGATCGGAAATCTACTGTTTTATTATTTGGAGCAATAAGTGCACCTAACATTGCATTCTTTGCTGGTTCCTTCCCCATCTCTTTTTTATAAACATCTTTTAATAGTGACTCTAATATAATTCTTGCCTTGTTCAGAGCTCCCTTAGGGTCATCCTTACTATAATTTAAGGCTCTACGCATCTCTCCCTTGAGGGTTTCAAGCTGTTGTTCCAGTTTTTCAATTTCCTGACGCAAATATTCTTCGTTCATTAGTCACACCTCTATCTACAAACATAATAAAAATAGATCATTCTATGACAAATGATCCATACGTATATGACTATAATTATAACGAATAGATGGTAGAATTGGGATGAAATTTACAAAATTAATGAAATTTTCTGGGACGGGGGGACAGGTTCATTGTCCCATTACTGATGGACGACCTGTCCCCCCGTCCCAAACCTTACCGAATTAGTATCACATCGAATTCTGATTCATCCGCCATATCGTCGAGCCCAAATCCCACTTCCTCAAAAAAGCCTTCACCGGTATGAACTCTTCCAGTTATTGCATAGTAACCCATATCAAAGGGCAAGTTAGAATGGATATTGAAGATGGCATTTTCAATTTCTCCATAATAAAATTCTTCTCCAGGATCGTCCATATGTTGATAGCGGGTAATGACGACGTCCTGTAATTTTCCGAATACAGCAAAGTCTAAGACCATTCCATCAGGGTGATCAATATAAGGTATACTAGCAAGTTTATTGTGATTTTCCCCTGAATAAAATGGAATAATTACTGCACTGTATTTACTGTAATCAATCT
>SKOL01000438.1 GCA_007120055.1 Anaerobacillus sp. | reverse complement strand
TACTTCATCATTTGATAATTCTGGACGTATTGAACGAATTAGCCCCGCTAAACCAGCAACATGAGGAGCAGCCATTGATGTACCGGACATCATTACGTACGAGTTATCAAGAAATGTACTCGGGATATGTTCTCCTGGAGCAGTTACCTCAATATGGTTTCCAAAATTTGAAAAAATGGCTTTATGACGCTGATTGTCAACCGCTGAAACAGCAATAACTTCATCGTAGGCTGCCGGATACATCGGAGTTTCGACATTGTCATTACCAGCTGCAGCGATTAATACAACATCATTTTTATATGCATAGCGGACCGCATCATGCATAATCCTTGAGTTAAAAGTATCACCTAAGCTCATATTAATAACTTTTGCCCCATTGTCCGTCGCCCACCGAATTCCATTTGCAACTTCAAATGCCGTACCCTCTGCATCTTCGTTTAACACTTTTACAGGTAAAATTGGATTGAACCAAGAAACTCCTGCAATCCCTATATCATTATTTGTCATTGCAGCAGTTATACCAGAGACATGCGTCCCATGACCATGTTCATCATAAAACTCACCATCATCTTTAAATGCGTTATACCCCTTTATGATGCGATCTTTTAAATCTTCATGCTCTGGGTCTGCACCACTATCCAATATTGCTATCGGTATATCTTCTGAACCACTAGAAATGTCCCATCCAATTTCTGCAAAAATTTGTGTTAAATTCCATTGATAAGGTTCAAAAAACTCATCATTAGGAAACTCACCGTCTCTTCTTACAAACGGTTCCTGTTGTTGCTTTGTGTAAAAGTAATTTGGTTCTACCGCCTCTATTTCTTCCAACAAGCTTAGTTCATATACTAATTGCTCTGTTGGTCTTGTCTCATCACGAACAACATAGTAAGGTCCTCCATTTTTGACGAGAGCTAAAGGAGAATGCTGAATCCATTCATCACCATTAACCCCATCTACGAAGCTTAATACTACTTCATGATCTACGTAATCTGGTTCTACCTGCTTTTCTCCATCTGATGAAACTACAATTTTCCAACCTAATTCAGGGACACTTTCAACTGCACCAGCTGGTCGAATACCATCTCCTTCAAAATCTACATCAACCTCATCCCCACCAATAAATAAATTTCCGTTTGCATCTGCTACATGCGCTAAATCACGTACATATTTTTTGACAAACGATAAATCAATTTCACCTACAACTTCTTTTTCCTCGTCAATTGAACAACTCATCAGCATATACTCATTTCCTGATTTCGTGTACGGATCAGAGCTTTTAATTTCTTCAAAAGAATGGACGATTTTTTCCAAATCACTTTCATCCATCTCTCCAGCGATAATTTCAACTTTCCCATTATCGACTAAGGCAAATGATTCAAAATGATGGTGTTCAATTAACTCGTCATTGAATTTTTCAAATAGTTCTTCATTTGAAAGATCTTTTTCACTCCAACGAATTAGTTGATTTTTCAGCTGATCAATAAACATTGACGTTGTATATGAAAGATCTTCTGCCATGATTTTGTCGAATGCTTGCATTTGTATCGGTGACATTTCTGTTTGACCATAATACTCTTCTTGCCCATGGTCATTTACATACCAAATTGAGATTATACCTATCAATACTATGCTAAAAAGCGTTGCTAAACGACGCATATGAGTACCCCCTAACGTTAATCATACATATCGTTAGGATGCCACTTTTGTATTGTAAAATGTAAAATTGACGAAATTAAATTATTGAAGATGCCTCCAATAGTATCTTTTTTATAAATCAATGAATTTCATAATTCATTATTCTCGCCACTAAGATCAATATATAGTTGCGTCAAAACCATTCGCAAACTATATATTGCGTGATATGGCTCATTTTTGGTAATTATGAAATTTACTCAAATAACATTTTTTTGATTTTAATTTTAAATTTTAAATTTTACATTCTAAATTAACCTACACACGCTTTCCCTTCTGCTTTTATCTCTTTTAATCTTCCTGATCCGATACCGTTTATTCTCGTTAACTCATCTATGGAGGAAAATGGCCTTAATTCAATAAGTTGCTTAGCCCTTTCTTCACCTATTTGAGTTATATTTTGTAACTGTTGTAATGAGGAATTGTTTATGTCAATACATTCTCCTGAAATAGGAGGTGACTTTTCTTCTTCATCTTCGCTGTTAGTCACATGATCATTTTCTTCCTTTGGTAAAGTTACAGCTTCGGCATCGACAGTATACGTTTTTCCATCTGTTGTGATAATAATCGTGCCGTTACTTACCGTGCCGTAAACAGGAATATTCATCATATATAACCTTTCAATGACCTCTCGATGAGGGTGGCCGTACGAATTATCTACCCCTGCAGAATAAATGGTTATGTCGGGATCGACTGTTCGCAAAAATTTTTCAATATTTGATGTAGTAGACCCATGGTGTCCTAACTGAAAAATATCAGCTTCAACCGGTTCATTTCTTTGCAACATTGCTTCTTCCGTTTGTTTTTCAGCATCACCCGTAAACAAGAAAGAAATTTCACCGTATTTCGCCACTAAACTTATGCTATCTTCATGGAAATCACCACTAAGTTGAACAGGGTTAATAACATTTATAAATACAGACCCAATTTGAAACTCATCACCGGACCTTGGCTCATAATAATCAACGTCATGTTCTATAATTGCATTTAAGGTTCGTTCAAACGTCCTTGTCGTATGAGAACTTCCTGACATCCACACTTCCTGAACAGGGAACGCCTCTAGCACTTTATCTATTTGCCCAATATGATCAGCATGCGGATGAGTTCCAACCACCAAGTCGATTTGAGCAATACCAATATTTTGTAAATATGGCACAACATCATTACGGTCATGACGGCCAGCATCGATAAGAATCGTAAAATCTGGGCCTTGTAACAGAGTTGCGTCTCCTTGTCCTACGTCAATAAAGTGAACATATGCCTCGCCATTTGTTGTTTCGTCTATACTTGTTTCTTTCCTGTCATTTGATCCTTCTTTCTCCGATATGCTTTCATTAATCGTTTCATCATGTTGTTGATTTTTTTCTTCATTGACACTCGTCTCAACTTCTTCGTCAATTATTTGTGCTGCATCGTGAGGTTCTTCCACACAACCACTTAATAAAAAAATAATAGAAACGAGTGAAACAATAATGTAATGATTATAGTTCATATTTTTGAACCTAGTCGCTACGACTGCCATCATAAATAAACTCAAAATAAAAAATAAAATAATGATCTCCCCTTTAATCTAAGCTGTTTCCTACCATTTATATTGTATGTTAAAGGTCCTTTTTACAAACCAACTACATACAAAATGGCTATCCTACAATGTCGGCCACCTCTTAATTAAACCTAAGAGGCGACTGACACATATTATAGGATAGCCATATTTTATAGTTTACGCAATTTATTTAAAATAAGTTTTTGTTCTACTGATGCGATTAACCTTCTCGTATAGCTAATCGTATCAGGATTGACACTAATACTATCAATTCCAGATTCTACTAAAAACTCTGTAAGTTCAGGGTAAAGGGATGGCCCCTGGCCACAAATCGAAACTGTTTTTCCATGCTTATGAGCTGCTTCGATTAACATTTGAATTGCTCGTTTCACTGAAGGACTTCTTTCATCAAAGTAACCCATACTATTTAATATTCCTGAATCGCGATCGGCACCCATAATTAACTGTGTTAGATCATTACTCCCGATACTAAAACCGTCTACGAGTTGTGCAAACTGTTCTGCGTCAAAAATGACAGAAGGTACTTCAGCCATAATCCAAATTTTAAATTGGTTGTTTTGAACTAATCCTTCTTCAGCCATGATTTCCTTCACTTGCTCCACTTCCCAAGGGGTACGTACAAACGGGAGCATAACATTTACATTCGTTAAGCCATATTCTTCTCGAACTTTCTTAATTGCCTGGCATTCAAGTCTAAATCCTGCTTCATAGTCTGGGGAGATGTACCTGGAAACGCCCCTCCAGCCGATCATTGGGTTAGCTTCTTCTGGCTCAACTTCTTCCCCACCGATAAGGCCACGAAATTCATTAGAACGGAAATCGCTTAAACGAACGACTAAAGGTTTTGGATAGAGCACTTCAGCTGCTGTTGTAATAGCTTCAGACATACCGTCAATTAATTTTTCTTCTTGTCCTGTTCTAACTAAATACATCGGATGAACCCCAATATTCGTAAATATAAATTCAGTTCTCATTAACCCTATACCATCAAAAGGTAGGTTTTTATATTTATGAATTAATTCTGCTTCTCCTAAGTTCATATAAACTTTTGTTCCAGTAACTGGTGCAAGTTGGGCAAGCAACGCTTCATCAATAGCCGTTTGAGTACTCGTTGCTGCAACCTCTTGTTTCGTCTCTTGCACTAAATTGCCACTATAAACAACCCCACGAGTTGCATCTACGGTAATTTCCATTTCGTCTTCTAACACTTCTGTTGCTGTATTAGCCCCAACAATACAAGGGATCCCTAACTCTCTGGAAACGATTGCAGCATGACATGTACGCCCACCTTCATCAGTGACAACAGCTGCAGCTTTCTTCAGTGCTGGAATCATATCCGGGTTTGTCATTACCGTTACTAAAATATCTCCTTTTTGAACACGAGTAATTTCACTAATATCTTTTATTTTTCTTACTTTACCACTTACCATACCCGGTGAAGCCGCTAATCCACGTACAAGTGGCCGGCGATCTACTTTAGTTTCTTTCACTTCGCCATCTTCCTCCTTCAATGTTGTAATTGGTCGAGCTTGTAATATATATAACTCTTTCGTATCATTATCGAGCGCCCATTCAATATCTTGGGGTGCATTATAGATTTCTTCAATCTTCAAACTACTTGTACATAAGTTGTTAATCTCTTCATCTACTAAACATTGAGATGTAACTTGTTCATATCCTAAATAGTCTTTAACAGCAACTTCGACTGCACCAACGGCTTCTTTATTTTTAACGATAAGCACGTTTTTTGTTGCGATTTGCTTTTCATTTATAGCGAGTGTTTTTTTATCAACTAAATACTCATCAGGAGTAACGATACCAGATACAACTGCTTCCCCTAATCCCCATGATGCATTAATCATAATTTCATTGTGATTATTTGTTACAGGATTTGCCGTAAACAAAACTCCTGCCTTTTCACTATTTACCATCTTTTGAACAACCGCACTTAAGGAAACGTCGAAGTGATCAAAACCTTGATTTTCACGATAATAAATCGCTCGTGCTGTCCATAACGATGCCCAACATTTTTTAACATGTTTAATGACTTCATTAACGCCACAAATCTCTAAATAAGTGTCTTGTTGCCCAGCAAAAGACGCTTCTGGTAAATCTTCAGCAGTTGCCGAACTTCGAATAGCTACGTCTGGATCATTAACACCTACTAATTGACTGAACTGACTGTATGCTTCACGAATTTCTTTTTCAACGGACTCTAGCATGTCTGTTTTTTCAATTAAACTTCGAATTTGTTGCGACTTCATTTGTAACTCTGCTGTATTTTCATAATCAATACAATCAGTTATACTATTTATCTTTTTATTTAAATCTCTTTTTTCAATAAAGTCACTGTATGCGGTGGCAGTTACACAAAATCCAGGAGGAACATTAACACCTTTTTGTGTTAGCTCTCCTAAGTTCGCTCCTTTACCACCAACTAATGAAATATCGTCTTTGCCTATCTCTTCAAATAAGCGAATGTACTGAAATTGTGCCAAGTTGTTTCTCCCCTTTAACGATTAATTAATAATAGTATATCACATTAATTTAATTAAG
>SKOL01000068.1 GCA_007120055.1 Anaerobacillus sp. | reverse complement strand
TGGAAACGGAATAAAGAACAACAAAATTCTATGTGAATTAGACTTAAGTATTTTAAACGTCAGTAGCGGTGAAAAGTGGAACATCATATGCAGTGAAGTAACAATAGCAAATTACATCTAAAATATATATTAAGGGGGATTTAACTTAATGGATATTGATATGTTACCAAGAACAAAACACCCTCAAATAAATGAAATGATTGATAAGTTGGAGGAAGAAGTTGGGGAATTTCGTCGTGTTCACCGTATGATTGATTTATATGAAACAATCATTAAAACGCACACGGCGGTTTTAATGGCTATGTATTTTGAAAACAAAAAAATATCTACGAGAGTGACTGAAGTCCTTGTGAAGGAGTTTTTTATGCCTTCCTTGGGTTCGTGGCAGAAGTTTTCCCGAACGATCTTTCAGGAGCTTGCTTATAACTATAAGGATAATCAAACATTTGTAACACTTGAAGCTTTATTAAATAAACAAGAGCAAGAAAAACTTCATCGCATTTATGTAAAACAAGAGGAGCATTACATATTAAGGTCACAAGAAGAATTAAAACAAGTAAAGGGAGTAGCGAATTTTTTGCGGAAAAGTTGGGGCAAATATTATAAAAATGTTGAGGAAGAAAATGATTCAGGGAATCATTTTCTTTTATCTGAATTCATCGACTATTTTGAGAAATGGAGCTTAAAAATTACCGATGTAATACAATTTCGAAATAAGTATGCTCATGGGGCTACACCAGGGGAAGAAGAATGCAAATCTGAATTTGTGAAATTTATGCCACTATTAATCAAAACACTACAATATTCATGGCTTTCTAAGACTACAGTGGTTGTTCTGGAAAACAATAATTTTAAAATTGGACATAAAGAATTAGTTGAAAAACTAGACTTAAAGATTGAAGATAATATTCCTTACTTAATTTATGAAAATGGTAAGGTACTTAAGTTGTTTCCGATCGTTATTGTGAAAGATATCGATTCACAAAAAACTTCCCTCACTTTTTTTAACGATTTAAAAAAACATAAAAGCAAAAAAGTCTCGTATTTAAACTATCCTTTTGCTAAACATTTTCGTGAGGATGATATTTATGAACGCTTCATCGATGTTATTCAATTAGAAGAATGGAAAAAGAATGTTTCCGATTCTTTTTACGATACAATTGCTTTATTATCGGAAAATTTTAAAGGACGAGCCACGGAAACGAAAAAAATCGAGACTTTTATAAATAACCATAACCGGGGATTTTTATTTTTGACTGGCGCACCAGGTATTGGAAAGTCAGCGTTAGTTGCCAATCTTTTACATGAACAAAAAGAAGGACTAACCGTTCTTAAATATTTTATTAATAAAGGAATTTATGGAGGACCCCAATATGTACACGATTATTTAAGTCGCTCGTTAGAAAGTTGTTATGAAACTAATATTGGCTTTGGGACTACGTTAGATGAGAAAAGGGAATTTATGCATCTACGTTTACAAGAAATTTCTAACAATCTTAAAAATGAAAAGCTTGTTATTTTTATTGATGGTATTGATGAAGCTGATAATTATTTTTTACAACATCTAATTTACGAGACATATTCTAATATATTTATCGTTTATTCCGGTCGCAAAACTCAAGTTGTAAAAAGCTTTTATTCCCGTTTGCCTATTATCAATAAAAAGGAAATAGAACTAGGAGAAATTAGTGAGCAAGATATTCTTGCAATGCTATATGAATCAACGAATAAATATCTCCTTAACAAAGCATACATTCATAAGATTAACGAAAAATCTAAAGGTAACCCTTTATATGTGAAGCTGCTTTGTGAATCGTTACTAAATAATCCTGATAAACTTAATGATTTAAATAACCTTCCTGAAGAGTTAGAAGAATTTTATGAAGAATTTATTGATCGAGTGACAAAAACAGAACAAAGTGATGTTGTATTAGATGCACTACTTGTGTTTGGTGCAGCAAACGATTCTCTTTCATTAGATCAATTAGAAGAAATTCTCCAACTTCATCGCAACAAGGTGAATGAGATTTTTTACAAAATAGAAGAAGTTTTAGTGGAGAACAAACAAAATGTTGGCCACTTTTATTTATTTCATGAAAGCCTTCGAGATTATTTGAAAAAGAAATATAAAGTAAGTCTACATAAATGCGAGCAGAGAATCCTACTTTTTTGTGAAAAATGGCAAGAATATCAACAGTTACCTTCCGTGCAACGGTATCCATTACATTTTTATCAAACCCACTTGTTTACATTACGTAGATTTGGTGAGCTAAAAAATCTGAGTATGAACAACGAATTTCTTCAACAACAAGTAACGATTACAGACAACTACACCGCAAGTTTTACTTTATTTGACTATGCTTTGCAAGCAGCCAGTGAGACAAAGGATGATCAAGGGATTGTCCAATTATTAATTCGAGTTCTTTCTTTTCATAAAGAAATGAACGAAAAGGATTTAACCATACTGTTTGATCAATTAGATGTGACCAAATTTCGAAAACAGTTGAGTAAGTTCGATTACTTAAACATAGAAGATAAGGCAAGGGGGTATTTTATTTGTTTATATTTCTTAATTGAAAAACAACTAAATGAAAAAGATAAATTAGTAGATATTATAGTTGAAAAAATAATGAATGATTTTGTTGATGATCCTACCATTTTTAATTGGGCCGATTATATTCCATTTCATTTATTACTTCACACAGCGACCCGTTTATTTAAAGAAGGCTATGACTTTAAATTTATTGTCGATCGAATACAGATAGATGAATCAGCCATAAAAGAGGTTTTAAATGAATGGAAAAGTGAAGAAATTGTTGAGGAAATTTATTATTACATCATAGAAGTTCTTGACCGACATCAAAATAACAATAATCGTTATGACCAAGATATTATATTATTTCATTTAGCTAGTGCGTTATTGAGTAAAGGGCAAATAATGCGAGGTTTACATGCAGCGAATAAATTAAAGGAATTATCGTTTTCTCGTTTAACCATTAATCACTTAGAAGAAAGAAATTTTTACCAATTGGGAGTCTTGTTAGCTAAACATAATTTATTAGAAGAAGCAGAAGCATTTATCGAATTAATTCATTATGATGAAAAACGATCGAACGCTTATTATCAAATCTTCTTAGTTTTACAAGAAAGACAAGTGAAACAAGCTAGCGATTATTATGAACGCTCAATTGAGATTGCAGAGACAATCGATGATTTAAATGAACGTCTTTGCTGTTTAAGTAGCTTGCTATTGATTCTTAATCAACAAAAAGATTACGAAAAAGAAAATTTATTTTTAGAAGAGATTATGAGAGAACATTCGCGATTAAATCCAATTTTTAATAGTATAGTATTAACTAATGTTACAAACTACTATTTACAATTAGGGGAAGATGAAAAGGCTTTTGAAGTATTAGGGAAAATTACTGAAGAATTCCTGTATGAAGGAGCAATCTTTAACTATTATTTAAAAAGGAATGAGCTAAAGAATAATCGATTTTTGGAGAAAATAAGGAATCTTTTTCAAGAGAAAGCTAGTTACCTTTTTACGGTAGATGATGAAGAATATAAATTTTATGAATACCGTATTCAAATTAAAGAGCCTTTAAGTGAGTATATTTTGGAAAAGGAAGAATCTGAAGGAGATCAATTGTTGGCAAAAATCCCATTACCTTTAGAAAAGGATTTAATCTTCCTTGAGTTGTTAACTACTTGGATTAAGAAGGGAAAAATTTCTTTTGTCATTAAAAAAATAAATGAGTGGGAATGTAACCATCATCAGCCTGAGTTTTTTTATAAAAAAATTGCAGAGACAATGGTCAATTGTGGCTATCATAATGAATTATTGATGTTACTAAATAGTATGGAAGATGAGTTTGTAAAAAACGAGACAATATTTGTAGCAGCAAAAACGTCAATCCAGCAAAATAAACTATTTTTATTTAATGCGTTATTTGAATTAACTAAAACAGCTAAACATCAAAAAATCCTTATTTTTGAAAAAATAAAACTTTATTCACAGCAACAACGTTGGCAAGAATCTCTTCAGTTAATAATGTTACAACAAAATAATCATGGTATCCCACTAGCAGATGAAGTAAAACAACTTGGCCTTACTTCTGTAGCCTTAGCATTATTCAAACTTGACAAGGTTGATAAAGTGGAGCAAGTATTTGCGGATCCTCTAATTAAATTTAAAAGGGAAGACGTCTATGAAGAATTACTTTCTTATTATTTAAAAGAGAAAAAGTTTAACAAGGCTCATTCCCTTATATTAAAAGAATTTCAAACAGAAGAGTACAGGAAAAAAAGACAAGAAGACTATTTAATTGAACTTGTTATTGCAATGGCAAAAGCAGGAGACGAAACTGTGGTTAGCCTATTAGATGGTTTTTATGAAAATAAGACAAGTTTTAAGATGTCAAATTCTATTTTAAGTCCCTACTACATATGTGCTGATTCGTTTTTTGATGGTGGAAGGGAAAATATTGCTGAAAAAATTATTCAACTAGCTGAAAAAGAAATATCTCACGTTTATGGAGAATTAAAAGGGTTATTATATTGTGTCCATTCTAGCTATCTTTTTAACAAAGGGAAAAAAGAAGCAGCAAAAAGAGTTATGGACAAGGCTTTGACGATAGAATTAAAAGAGTTTTATCCTGATTGGCAGTTAATGGTGGTTATTCAATTCGCGTATGAATTAAAAAAACAAGGTCGTCAAGAATATAAAGATTACCAGGAAATATTGAAGAAAGGATATAAAGATCTTGAACCAGGTCATGAGCTAAAGGATAAAGTCTATAAACAAATGGCAACTGTTTTATTAGAAGATCTTAATATGGAAAAAGCGAAATACTATATTGACAAAATTAAAACAGACTATTTGTTAGAAAGCAGTTTATTAATACTTATGGAATCTTACCTAGAAAACAAGCATTTTAACGAGGCACTTTACGTATTTAACAAAATCAATGAAGTTGGCGAACTTTATAAAACCATTTCCATTGAATTGATAATTCCAGCTTTATTTACGAATGAGTTAGACGACGAATTATCATCTTGTATGCAAAAAGTAACAGTCGGAGAAACACGTATAAAATTATATGAATTGATATTAAAAGAATTAAAGCCACAGCAATTTGATCGCTACATTGCTTTAATAGATAACGAGGAGCTATCTGTGAAAACAGAGGTACAGCATTTAATCTTAGGCTACTTACTAAAGAACCCAGAGTTCGCTAGAAAAAAGATCTTTAGTACTTTCGCAGCCCTTCCATTATACAAAAATACAGTTTCTCAAGCGCTTTATTGTTTTGTGTTATATTGTCATTTTGTACAGAATTTAGATGGTGAATTTGCTGAAGAAATAAAAGAGATAGTCTCATTACTCGATCTCCCTGAATGTTGGGCTTGTTCTGAAGGAGAGAAAGTAAACAGGAAAATCATTGTAAAGAAAACACAACAGTTGAGTAAACTTTTTGAATCTGGAGAAATATCATTTGACGAGTACCAAGCGGGGCTTAACAAAATACAATTAATCTAGTATGGACGAATTCAAGGGGTACAATGAAAAACCTGTCCCCCTTGTCCCAAAAAAGACGTTATGAGTTAAATACTTGTAAGAGATTAAATGTTATAATATAATTAAAATTAAGAAAATTCTATTAATTTAATGAGCGAACGCTCGCTCATTAAATATTTTTTTAAAAAGGAGGTTAATGAAATGAAAGCGATTGTTTTAAGAGAGCTAGGTGGGCCTAATCAATTACGGTATGAAGATGTAGAGGTTCCGACTCCGAAAGAAAATGAAGTTTTAGTAC
>SKOL01000766.1 GCA_007120055.1 Anaerobacillus sp. | reverse complement strand
GCGAAAAAGATTGATCGAGAGTTAAGCACACGAAAAGACGCCTACGGAAAAGGTTATCGCCAAATGGTGCGCATATTAGAAGAACGAGATTTAAAATCACCGTTTCAGTTGTATGTGGATGTGAGTGTTTTGTAAGTTTGGCTTAGAAAACACAAAAAAGCTGTGAATGCTAATAAAGCACTCACAGCTTTTTGTGTTGAAGAAATACTAGCCTCCTGAACAAGAGTCCGATCATATTGTGGGGAGTGATAGGCACAAATCAAAGAAGTAGGGGAGGGCGGATTAAACTGGGACAGTGAACCTGTCCCCTCTGTCCCTCCGCCTGTTCAATAATATAACTATTCAAATCTAGCTCATCTTCTGATAGTTTCAAAAGGTTGTCGTCTTTATAATAACGTAGCTGTTCGTCTTGGAAGGGGTTTTTGTTATCGATAATTGTGATGAGTGTTTCGTCTGCTAATGTTCTAATTTCGTCAGGTGTGAGTAGTGGTCGTGTTTGTTTCGATGTGTTGATGACGAGTTCGTTGCCGTAGGAGGCGTTGGTGGTTGTGATTTCTGTTTGGCCGAGCATTTCTGAGAAGTATTTACTTGAATCGTTCGATAAGCCTGGGAAAATAAACTTTGTTTTTAAGTTGTCAAGGATCGTATCGGCGCTTTTTTCATATTTGCTTTTTAGCTGGTTTAAGCTTTGAATCCCTAAGGCAATCCCGATTTTTCGGGAACGGAAGGTGGCTAAAGCGGCGTCTATATTCGGGATAATACCAATATTGGCAAATTCATCGAGCATAAAGTAAATCGGAATGTCAGTCATTTTTGTATCTAGTAAGTGATTCATTAATTGACTATAAAAAGTCGCCATTAGTGGCGCTGTGTAAGCACTTTTATGTTCTGGAACGATGACATAAAGCACAGTCGGCTTTTCTCTAAGCATTGTTGGATCGACTTCATTTTGAGAAGTGACGTTAATAATTCGATCATCAGTAAACAGCTGCATACTCGACGCTAATACGGTACGAATACTTGCGACGGTTTTTTCACTTTCAGCAGATTGTATGAAAATATTAAACTGTTTTTCAGCTTCAGGATCAGTTTCCACCATTAAAAATTTTAATGTGTCGATGTCATTTTCAGTAATTAAGCGTAACGCATATTCAATTGTATTTTTAGGTGGGGCGAGGTCTTTAACAAAAATGAAAAAAGCGGCTAATAGCGGGACGCTCATTGTAATCCACTCAATATTGTTACCTGATGATTTCACGCCTGTGATCGATTCAACAGTGGCGTTCCCGTTACTTAAAAGCGTTAAGGCAAGTTCACGAATTTCAGAAACGTTTCTGCATAAGGCGAGTGGATTGTATTGCATTGAATTTTCGTGATAAGGACTAAAAACGAGAACGCGTTTTCCTTGCGCTAAGTTAGTTGCTGCTGTTTTTTGAAAAAGCTCCCCTTTAGGGTCGGTCACAACAATCGAGGCGTCGGGCAGTGATAATAAGTTTGGAATAAAAAAACTAACGGTTTTTCCACTTCCTGTCGGACCGACACAAACACAATGTTCAAAACTTTTCTGTTTATTCAGGCGTAATTTTTTTCCGATCATAAAACCGTCATCGCCAATCGCTCCCTCTAAATCAGATAATTGGGCAAATGAACTTGAAGCAAGTTTTTGATTTTCGTCATGTGTGACAGTAAAAACATTTTTACTAGCACTCACTTGTAACGTCATTTTTGCGAGTTCTTCTTTTAATGGAAGCGACGTTTCTGCAAGGTCTTCTAAAAACCAATCGACGATCACCGCTAAACTTAAAAAGCTTTGCTCTACATAAAGCTTTTGTAACTCTTCTTCTTCAAGATCAACTTCATCGACGAGTGTTTTAAAAACTTGTAAATGAACAGCAATAATTCGAGGCACGATCTTTTCTTCGATGACGATGGAAATGAGTTTATCAAGTGGAATTGCATGCTTTCCGACTAAATTTCGATTTTGTTGATACACGGCATAACAAATGTCAGTGACAATTTTCGTCGCTTGTAATAAGGCGATATCGTAATCGCTTTGTAGGAAACGACTCGCTTTTTCAAACTTCAATTTCACCTGTTCTTTTTTCTTCTCTTTGAGATTGTTTTTTACAAAACCAATCGTCAATCGACATCCCCACCCTTTTTTAAAATATAGTTGATCGTACATCTAATATAAGTTTGGTGAGCTTTTATGAAGCTAATTTATTGTTATGTAGATATCCGCTTAGTTAGAGTATTGAAACACATTAATTAGTACGTTGAAACGATGAATAAAGTTTCATATTTTTACAAAAAAATCTAGATTAATGGGAAATTAATCCACAATTGTAAAGGAGAAAGCGAAACAACGTCGAACTAAAGTATTGGTATGAAAAGATCAAAAGGGGGAGTAGCGGTGGCTGAAGTAGTTTCAACGATACCATTATCTAATCATGAAGAAGAGCTTTTTCGCAGATTTGATGTTCCGAAGATTGAAATCGAAAAACGTATAACGAAAGGTTTATCAGGAGCCAATGTTTATTTAGTGTTGATTTTTAACGAAAAAACGATTGATTTAGCGATTGCGAAATTTCAAAAAGTATCGGAAAGAAACGTTAACGAGTTAGAACTGCATCAAAAAGTGTTAAAGATCGTCCAAGGCCATAACCTCGAGCAATACGTACCAAAAATTAAAACTTGTGCCGAATATGAAAACTGGTACGGTGTGTTATATGAGTTAGTAGGCGATTGTGTCGTCGAAAGTAAAACATTAAACTATGCCATTTACAATGAGTTACCAAATATCTCTGATATCTCTAAAAATATTTCTTCGATTCTTTACAATTGGAATTTGCCTTATCAATCCAAGGATATTCACCCGATCGATATCGTCGAACATTCATTAGGAAGCCGCTTTTTCGATGAGCGGATGATGAAAGCTTTTGAAAAAATTGGCGTTAATAATGATGATTTATGGCTTACGTTCGATGGTATTTACGAAGTTTTTCCCAACCCAATGAAATTTCTCCAAGATCGCTCATTATGGGGGATGGAAATCCCGTGTTTACTCGGCCACTCTCACGGCGACCTTCATGGCAATAACATTATGGTGTCAAAGAACGGTGATATTTCGATCATTGATTTTGGCAGCTTCAAAGACACAGACAACATTTTTTATGATCACCGTTACTTAGAATTGCACGTTACTTTAAGTTATATGTCGATCGAAGACGATGACCAACGACTTTTCTGGAAAGACTTATGTGCCACGCTTTCTTCAAAGATGAATAATACGATTGAAATTCCATCAGGACCCGGTTCAATGGTGTTACGATCTGTCTTACCACAACTTAGAACTTCGATTAAAGACCGCATTACTCATCAAGCTGCAAAACAACTATACGAACCATCGTTTTACTTAGCAGGCGTTGCCGCAGGCCTCAACCTTTTTAGAAAAACTAGAGAAGATGACGTAAGATTCGCCGCCTTTTTATACACGGTGTACAACTTACAAGCAACGATCAAGCACCCAACCTTAATCATTTCCAACCAAAAGTCACTACCTTGGGTGAAAGGTGATGAAGACGCCATTAAAGTGAAGTCGTTGAAATGTTTATTACCACTATAAATCACCATCTAGATTGTGTAAAAGGCGGGCAGAGCCCTAACCAACAAACCAACTTTTATATAGAAAGGATGGTTGATCTCTATGGGTAATAAATATAGCATTGCAAATTCAACGAAAGAAGAGAGAAAGAAATATGTAAGGGACGCATTTGCGCTCGGTTCGTTAGATTCCCCAGAACCAGCCAAAGAAGACCTTAAATTTTTTGAAGATTACATTGAGGGAAGAAAAGAGTTAGACGAAATCGAGAAAGAAATAATAGCAAAATATAAAAATGAAGGAAAATGAACGGAGGTAGCCATATGCAATTAATCGAAAAAGCGATCGAAGTAGCAACTGAAGCCCATCAAGCACAAATGCGAAAAGCAACAACAATCCCATATATCGCCCACCCTTACGCGGTAGGAATGTACTTATTACAAGCAGGCTGCACGGAGGAAGTCGTATGTGCCGATAAATTACATAATATCCGCAGTACAAAAGCAGACTTAGCAAGTGAAGGAAATCGTGTATGGGAGCGTTTTAAAAGAGGAAAAGAGCAGCAGGAATGGTATTATCGTGGAATTCTTGAAAGCGTAGAGGTTCAATTAGATGGGGAGCGAATATTTGAAGAGTATAAGGAAGAAGTGGAATTGGTGTTTGGATAGGGACGATTATGATGATTGAGATAAAATTGATATGAAAAACAATGGGTTATCGAAATGTGAGCAAGGGTAAAAGGACCTCCTAAATAACTATGCTAAAAAGAAAGTAACAGTATGGGGAAAACTATTAGTTTATTATCAAATTGAAACAAAAAGTCCCATCAATAGGATGAGGACTTCACTAAAAAGAAAAATTCATGCTATAAAAAGTTAGAAATATCATTTATATCTAGATGCACAGAAGCAATGCTCGTTCACGTTACCGGTATTTATGATAACACTTTACTTTTTGATGAAATGATCAATATACATAAAGACGATACAGTTGAGGCTGTTAATAGAGAAGTTTAGTGGTAGGTGAAATATTTAAACCATACAGGCGAATTTGTGTGATTGAGAGATTATATATGAATTTTTTGAATATACTCGAAGATTCATTCATTCTATTTTTAATGTTTGGTCAAGGCATTAAAGAGTAATCTTATGAAAAAGGAATGTGTTCCTATGTGCAAATCAAAAAGAAAATTAACAAACCGCATACAAAAACTAGAGGCCGAAATTAAACGGGTGAAAAACCTTTATGAAAAAACATTGAAATATCAGGGCACAGACCCTGAAGTTTCTTTGTTTCAGGCGAGAAAATCTGCCGAGGCGATATGTAAGGCGGTTTATATTAAAGAAGATTTCCATAAACAAGGAAAGCCAGTTTCAAAACTAATGCTCAATGATCTCATCCAAACATTAGACCGAAACAACCTTTTACCGAAGCATATTTTAATTAACTTAGGAACTATTCAAGCTTTCGGTAACTTTGGTAGTCACGATCAAGGGGAAGATAATGAAGTGATAACTTCTGAATATATCCAACCTTGTTTATTAGCCCTTGGTACTGTTTTTAATTGGTACGTAGAACAGTACCACCCGTCTACGGAAGAGGGCCATTTACTAGAGGAACAAATTTTATCTCAAAAAGAACTCCCTCTTCTAGAAGAAAAAGATCGCTCAGTTTCTGTCCCAAATTTAAAAGTAGTCGGAAACCCCGCACCACCTTATCGGATTTTTAAAGAAAAAGAAGTTTCAGGAATTTATTTTGAGATCATGAAAGAACTTGAACAACGGCTCAATATAAAATTTGAGTTTATTAACCAACCTTTTAAAACGGCTCTATTAATGATGAAGTCTGGTGAAGGAGATATAATGGTTGGTCCAAATAAAACAGAAGAGCGGCAGCGTTTTATGAAGTATGCTGAAACGACCTTTCCTGCAGAAAGAAAAGCATTTTTCGTCCATTTTTCAAGCAATCCCATTATTAATTATGAAGATTTATATGATCGAATTCTTATTGTCAGTAGAGGGAAAGTATACACTGATCAAATTGATCAAGATCCTCAATTAAAAAAGGTAACGATTACTGACTATCAACAAGGATTTAAACTCCTGCAGCAAGACCCTAAATACGTAATGATTATGCCTGAAAAAGAGGGAGAATATTTAATCGATCAAAATGAATATGATGCATTATCTTCCCCGTTTTATTTAGAAGGTAGACCTTCTTATTTAG
>SKOL01000373.1 GCA_007120055.1 Anaerobacillus sp. | reverse complement strand
TCTTTTGATACGATTTATTCATGTGGACCGACACCGATGTTAAAGGCGATAGAAAAAAGTTTCCCTGAAAAGAAAGGTTTTTTATCGCTAGAAGAGCGAATGGGTTGTGGAATTGGTGCTTGCTTTGCTTGTGTTTGTCATGTGAAAAATGATCCAACAAGAAATGCATATAAGAAAATTTGTACGGATGGTCCTGTATTTGCGATCGGAGAGGTGGAACTATGAGCAGATTAAATATGGAGTTACCTGGACTATCAATGAAAAACCCGATAATGCCAGCTTCGGGATGCTTCGGCTTCGGTCAAGAGTATGGAAAACTTTATGATTTAAGTAAGCTCGGAGCGATCGCAATTAAAGCGACTACCGTTGAAACAAGATTCGGTAATCCAACGCCTCGGGTAGCGGAAACGTCAAGTGGCATGTTAAATGCGATCGGCCTACAAAATCCAGGGTTAGAGCATGTTTTAGGAAACGAACTAGTCTGGCTAGAAAATTATGATGTTCCGATTATCGCCAATGTTGCTGGTTCGAAGCTCGAAGATTATATCGAAGTTGCTGAAAAAATTTCCAAGGCCCAAAATGTTCATGCACTTGAATTAAATATATCTTGTCCGAACGTTAAAGAAGGCGGAATTGCCTTTGGTACAAACCCAGAAGTAGCTAGTGAGTTAACGAAATTGGTGAAGGAAGTTTCTGATGTTCCTGTATACGTAAAGCTTTCACCAAATGTTACTGACATAGTTGAAATGGCAGTAGCTGTTGAGAAAGCAGGAGCAGACGGATTATCAATGATTAATACACTTCTTGGCATGCGTATTGACTTAAAAAAACGCAAACCGATTTTAGCGAATGGTTTTGGCGGATTGTCTGGACCAGCGGTGAAACCAGTGGCGATTCGAATGGTTCACCAAGTGAGTCAAGCTGTTTCGATCCCGATTATCGGAATGGGTGGGGTAAGTACTGCAGAGGATGTCGTCGAATTTTTCCTTGCTGGAGCTAGTGCGGTCGCCGTAGGGACGGCAAACTTTGTCGATCCATTTGTTTGTCCTAATATCATCGACGAATTACCAAGTGTGCTCGATGAACTTGAAGTAACCCATATTTCTGAGTTAATAGGAGGCAGCTGGAAATGAGTAAAAGTCCAATCATTATCGCCTTAGACTATTCAAAGGAACACCAAGTATGGGAACTTTTAAATAAATTTGATCATGAAAAGTTGTTTGTGAAAGTCGGAATGGAGCTTTATTATAGTTGCGGAAATTCTTTACTGGAAAAACTGAAAGATAAAGGCCATCATATTTTTTTAGATTTAAAGCTTCATGATATTCCTAATACGGTCGCTAAAGCAATGCAGTCGCTCGCATGCCTTGATGTCGATCTCGTTAATGTCCATGCAGCTGGTGGCCGTTTGATGATGGAGCGAGCAATGGAAGGTCTAGATAAAGGAACGAGCGCAGGAAAAGAGCGCCCAAGCTGTATTGCCGTCACCCAACTTACAAGTACTAGTGAAGAAGTGATGCAACAACAGTTAAAAATAAACGGGAAAATTGAGGACATCGTCGTTCACTATGCTAATATCGCAAAAGAGAGTGGCCTAGATGGTGTTGTATCCTCGCCGTTAGAGGTTCCTTTAGTGAAAGAAGTTTGTGGTTCGTCTTTTCTAGCGGTCACACCAGGAATCAGGTTAGTGGGAGATTCGGCGGATGATCAAAAAAGAATAACGACACCTGCCGAAGCACGAACGCTTGGAAGTGACTTTATCGTTGTAGGGAGGAGCATTACCGCAAGTGCTAATCCAAATGAGGCACTAAATACTATTAAAAGAGAATGGAGAGAAAGTGTATGAAACAACAATTAGCGAAGCATTTATTAGAAATTGGGGCAGTACATTTACAACCGAATGCCCCTTTCACTTGGACATCAGGAATTAAATCGCCGATTTATTGTGATAACCGTTTAACACTTTCTTTTCCATTAGTTCGTCGTAAAGTTGCAATTGGTTTAGAAGAACTCATTCGTAAACATTATCCTGAGGTTGAGGTGATTGCTGGAACAGCGACAGCAGGAATTCCACATGCAGCATGGGTTAGTGACCAATTAAACTTACCTATGGTGTATGTTCGTGGCAAAGCGAAAGAGCATGGAAAAGGAAACCAAATTGAAGGTGTTGTAAAAGCAGGACAAAACGTTGTCATTGTCGAAGATTTAATCTCAACAGGGGGAAGTGTCATTACGACAGCAGAAGCTTTAAAAGCCGCAGAGGTAAATGTACTTGGTGTCGTAGCCATTTTTACATATGACCTTAATAAGGGTATATCGCAGTTAAAAGAAGCTGAATTGAGTTACCATACAATTACAGACTATTTAACATTAATAGAAGTAGCGAAAGATGCTGAACTTATTAACCAAGAAGACATGGTAAAGTTAAAAAAATGGCGTGAAAACCCTGGATCAACAGACTGGCTTTCGTAAAATATTGAGCTAGTAAAATAGGGGGAATCGGTAATGAGGAAAATGGATGGCGAAGAATTTGATCAACTCGTACGTTTTTTTGATGGTATGGCTACAACCTCATGGTTAAGCAGTATACACCTAAAGTTGAAACAATCTATTGGTAGTTGGGAAGGGAAAGTCGTTTTAGATGTAGGTTGTGGAACTGGTCGCTTCCTTTTAAAAGGTATAGATGAAGCAAAACAAGTAATTGGAATTGATTTATCTCAACAAATGGTGAAAGCGAGCGAAGAGTTGTTTTTATCACAAGGCTTTAAAAATAAATCGAGCTTTATCGTCGCAGACGCTTGCGCCCTTCCATTCAGTGAAGGTGAATTTGATATTACAGTTTCTACATGTGTGTTGTTTTTACTTCCAGAGCCTGAAATTGCAATGGACGAAATGATTAGAGTTACTAAAAAAGATGGTGTGATTGCCATGCTTAATCCATCGTTGAAGATGAGCCAAGAAGAAGCGAAACGATATTGTGAACAACACGGGATCACTGGCTTCGAACAAAAAACATTATTACAATGGTCGAAGATTTCAACGAGTAGACACCGTTATTCAACAGATGAGCTATCGCAATATTTCACGCAAAAAGGAGCTCGAGAGATTAAAAATATCGAATTGTTGGATAACCTCGCCATCATTACCGTTGCCAAATTTTAATAAAAATTGTTTTTATACTAGAAATTCAAGGGCTGTCCCAAAACAAATTGACAATGTTTTGGGTAGTCCTTTTTTTCATACCAAACCAGCATGACGACACACCGTCACCGTCTAATATAGAAAAGGCGGGTGCTTTCCCTCACTTCACCTTGACCTTCTTACGAATCTCAGACGTTCGTTCGCAAAAGCACCCGCCTTTATTCATAGAAAACACTCATGACGGTATTCCGTCACCATATGCTATGCAAAATTCGGCTGAAACCAAACCAACAAACCAACTAGCCACAAACTATTTTTACTAGATGCATAGTGAAAACTGAGGGATCAACAGAATTATTGAATATACCTCCAATAAACGAGCTAAAATAGTGAGTTTTACGAAATATCAACGAAATTTAAGGGTAGTAATTTATTTCGAAAACCGATATATTATATATTATCGGTATTTTTAATACTTTCTGAATATTATTATACTTAAATTCGAAAGTTTAAACACATCAATGAATTTCATAATTCATTATTCTCGCCACTAAGTTCAATATATAATAGCGTCAAAACTATTCGCAAACTATATATTGCGTGATGTGGCTCGTTTTTGGTAATTATGAAATTCGCTCACATAGTGACTATACATAATGGGGGTGCTTTTATGAATACTTTCTCTAAGCTAAAACAATTTTATTGGCCGTATAAAAAATATTTTATCGGTTCGATCTTCTTTTTGATTTTCGTAACAGCGATCACGGTTGCTTATCCAATTATTTTAAAAATCACGATTGATGACGTAATTATAAGCGGAAATTATGACCTAGTACCGTATGTTGCATTTGGCTTTATTTTGTTAATGGTAGTTAAAGGGGTAGCGACGTACTTTCACCAATTTATGGGCGACTTGTTTGGAATAAAAACGGTATATGAGTTAAGGAACGAACTTTATAAGAAATTGCAGTATTTACCTTTTCGATATTATGATAATGCAAAAACGGGGGATCTCATGTCGCGTTTAACTGCTGATGTTGAGGGGTTCCGTTTCTTTTTATCATTCGGGTTTGCGCAACTTATTAATCTAGTATTGATTGTAAGTTTAAGTTTAGGAATTATGCTGTATTTTAGTGTTCCGTTAGCTCTTGTAACGATGGTTTCAATGCCTTTTTTAATCGTTGTTGTTTATCGTTTTGATAAAAAAGTTCATCCGGCTTTTAAAGGAATTCGTAAATCTTTTGCAAGACTTACAACGAAGGTTCAAGAAAATATTAGTGGAATGAATACCGTTAAATCACTATCGAGAGAAGATTTTGAGATTGAGAAGTTTGTTGATAAAAACGGAGATTATAAAGATAACTACATTACTACTGCGGGAATTTGGTCAAAATACTTCCCATTAATGGAACTTATCGGGCAAATTTGTGTCGTATTATTACTCGGCTTTGGTGGTTTTATGGTCATTAATAATCAACTTGCGCCTGGTGAATTAGTGGCCTTTTTCAGCTTAGTTTGGTATATAATCGGACCTTTAATGAACTTAGGATTCATTATTAATACTTTTTCACAATCGAAAGCTTCAGGAGAGCGACTTTTAGAAGTTCTCGACGAAAAAGAAGATATTGCGAATAATGAACGTCCACTTAGTGTTGAAACATTAAAAGGTCATGTTCAATTTAAGGGAGTCACACACACTTATAACAGTAATGAAAATGAAGTAGCATTAAAGGATATTTCTTTTAATGCTGAGCCTGGCAAGGTGATTGGTTTGATTGGTGCTACTGGTGCTGGAAAAACGACCATTACTCAGTTAATCTCTCGTTTTTATGAAGCCGATCACGGTGAGATTTTAATTGACGGGCAAAATATTAAAAACTATTCAATCACATCCTTAAGAAAAAATATTGGTGTTGTATTGCAAGAGTCCTTTTTATTTTCTTCTTCGATACGAGATAACATTTCATATGGAGCACCGAATGCATCAATGGAACAAATTATTGATGCTGCAAAGCGAGCGGATGCCCACCAGTTTATTATGGAACTGCCCGATGGTTATGAAACAATTCTTGGTGAGCGAGGTATGGGGCTATCTGGAGGGCAAAAACAAAGAATTGCGATTGCAAGGTCGATTTTAATTGATCCTAGTATTTTAATTTTGGATGATGCAACGAGTGCTGTAGATATGGAAACTGAGGCGAAAATTCAGGCCGCTTTTTTAGAAGTGATGAAAGGCAGAACGACTTTTATTATCGCGCATCGAATTTCGTCCTTAATGCATGCCGATGAAATTTTAGTTTTAGAAGATGGAGAAATTAAAGAACGTGGTACTCATGAACAGTTGTTAGGGAATAAAATCGGTATTTACCGCCGTATATACAATATTCAATTCAAAGATCGTGAAACTGTCTTTAATGTTGAAAGTGAGAAGGTGAGTGTATGAAACAGCAGGAAGGTAGTAGGGGACGAAATCGATTTCACTATGCCATCGATACAGTAATTGAAAAACCTTTTAATTGGAAGCAGATGTTACGGCTTTTCGGATATATGAAGCCTTACTCAAAAAAGTTATTACCATTGGCGATTTTGGCGATGGTCATATCCACAGCGGTACGGTTAGTTACTCCGATTTTGATTGGGGTTGTAGCTTTAAATAATGTCATTTATGAACGTGACGCTGAAGCGTTAACGAAAGTAGTGATCT
>SKOL01000715.1 GCA_007120055.1 Anaerobacillus sp. | reverse complement strand
ATGTTTTGTAGCATTGTCACTAAATAAAAATTCTATTAAACACATTATACTATAAGCATCACATGTATTTAAATTGGAGGTCAACGATGATTAATAAACACGCAATCTATCACCGGATCAATATAACACGATCAATTACTTTAAAATTGATCCGAATTTTGGGACGAATGAAGATTTTAAGGCTCTAGTAGAAGCTGCACATAGCCGTGGTATGAAAATTATGATGGACGCTGTTTTTAATCATATTGGGTCTCTTTCAACACAATTTCAAGATGTCGTTTCTCGTGGCCCAAAATCCCGTTACTACGATTGGTTTTATATAAATGAGTGGCCATTAACCGATGATAAAGGAAATCTCGTACCAAGTAGATATCGCAACTTTTCCGTCACAATGCCAAAATTGAACACTGAAAATCCAGAGGTTATTGAATTCTTATTAGAGATCACTAAGTATTGGACGGAAAATTATCATATTGATGCTTGGCGGTTAGACGTAGCGAATGAAGTTGACCACGAATTTTGGCGTCTTTTTAGAAAAACGGTGAAATCCTTTAACTCTAATATTTATATTCTTGGTGAAACGTGGCACGACTCTCACGTATGGTTATTAGGTGATCAATTTGATGCAACGATGAATTATCCGCTCACAAAGCCAATTTTAGAATGGGTGGCGACTGGAAACATTAACGCAGTCGATTTTCACCGAATGTATGTTGAGGCAATTGTCCGTTATAGTGACAACATCAATGAAAGTATGTTTAACTTGCTTGATAGTCACGACACTCCTCGATTACTTACTTTAGCTAATAATAATTTAAAAAGAGCAGAAATAGCGTATGCACTATTGTATTTGTGTGCTGGAACCCCGTGTATTTTTTATGGATCGGAACTTGAAGTGATAGGTGAAAATGATCCTGGTTGTCGTGTTCCAATGCCTTGGGAACGAGCAAAGTCGACCTTGTTCTATCAATTACAAAAGCTGATCAAGATTCGAAAAGAAGAGGAGGCCTTTCATGGGAGTACCTCATTTTTATATATCGGAACCAATGAATTAATCTTTAAGAAAGTGCAAGAAGATGAAGAGGTATTAGTTTTTATTAACTTAACGAAAACAGAAAAGGCTTATAACATATCGGACTATACTAAAAAGTTACAATTGGAAAATTTAATCACTAACGAAACATTATTTGGACCTAACGTAACCGTCGAGGTAGAGGGGTATCGAATTTTAAAATAAGCAGAGATGTTTGAAGTGGTCTTTTGTAGGAGGCAGAAGGAAGGGGAGAATGATCTTGAAGATTCATACAGTATCACTATTTTTTCCGAGTTTAGGATATGAAAAGCGCGTAGATTACTATCAACCTGACGAAGAAGTTCAAGGAGTTATTTATTTTCATGATGGACAAAATGTGTTTATTGACGAAAATGCAGGTTACGGTCGTTCATGGAGAGTGAAGAATTTCGTCGAGAACCATCCTCAATATAAAAAATATGCAATTGTTGCAATTTGGCATGGGACTGAGCGCCTCTATGAATATGGACCATGGCAGTTTTCGCCAGAGATAACAACAAAGCTAAATGATCTAAACAAGCGCCGTTTAGGCGGGGCAGGTTTTGATTATGTCAAAGATTTAGCAGAAGTGGTCGTTCCGTATTTTACAAATCAATTTAAAACTAGTGGTGATAACTGTCTTCTCGTAGGGAGTTCGATGGGTGGATTAATTTCATTAGTAGCGGGATGTCAATATCCCGAACGGTTCGGTAAGATTGCTGCTATTTCCAATGCCCTTTGGTGTAATGAGGAAGCGTTTTTCGATTACCTTGCATCGATTATTAAGTTTCCTAGTCAAGTTTTAGTCACTTATGGTGATCGTGAAGCCCACGGCGAGATTACAGATGATAAGTATATAAGTCCTAATCAGCGTTTAATTAATGTATTAAAAGAAAAGCCGACTGAATTAAAAGAAATGATGGTTAAAGGTGGTCGCCATCATGAAACACATTGGGAAAAGTTATTGCCAGAGTTGTTTTCAATGATGGAGAAGTGACTAGATGATTATGAATGGAGCGTTTCATTTTTAAGTCATTGAAATTTTATAAGTCTTTTGTCACTGTCCAAAAGGTAGAAACCTTGATATATTTATTTCAACCGAAACGGCAAACCTAGGGAAACCTTGGGACGCAAAGCTTTAGGGGCTTCATCAATGAATTGATACGCCAGCCAGCTACCGAATAGAAAAGGATATTTCCCTTGCTATTCTTCGGAATGGCTTTTTTTATGGAGTAATTTCATAAAAAAGTTACAGTATTTTATCACATTCATTTAAGGGGGATTTTCTATGAAAAAAGGGTTTTTAATGTTTTTAGTGTTCGCGTTGGTATTTTCGCTCGTCCCAGGATTTGGACTAGCTGCAAAATCAACGGTGAATGAGAGAGTCATTGTTTTATTTAAAGAAAAAGTTGACAAAAATGTAGTTTCAGAAGCTAGGGGAAAGATTAATAGAGAATATCACAATGTTCCAGCTCTAGCAATTAGTGTACCTTCTACGGCAATTAGAGGGTTGCAAAATAATCCGAATGTTTTAACGGTGGAAAAAGACGAAGTAGTAGAAGTTAGTAAGCAAACTCAAGATTGGGGGATCGAACGATCAGAGGCTCCAAAAGCTTGGGAAAATGGATATACAGGTAAAGGTGTTAGGGTTGCTGTTGTTGATACTGGAGTGGCAAACCATGAAGATTTAGTCATTGCCGGTGGAGCTTCTTTTACATCTTATACGAGCTCTTTCTCTGATGATAACGGTCACGGTACCCATGTTGCTGGGATTATTGGTGCTAGAAATAACACATATGGGACAGTCGGTATCGCTCATGAAGCGAGTATTTATGCAGTAAAAGTCCTAGATGGTAATGGGAGTGGATATTTATCCGATGTGATTGCCGGAATTGATTGGTCGATTACTAATAAAATGGATATTATTAATTTAAGTCTTGGTACTACTACTCATTCATCTACGTTAAAACAAGTCGTAGACCAAGCGTATAATCAAGGGATTCTCGTTGTTGGAGCAGCTGGCAATAATGGTTCTTCAGATGGTACTGGCGATACGGTCAATTATCCTGCACGCTATGATTCTGTGATTGCAGTTTCAGCAACAGATTCAAAAGATAGAAGAGCTTCATTTTCTGCAACAGGAAGCACAGTTGAAGTGGCGGCACCCGGTGTAAATGTACTAAGTACAGTACCTGGAAATAAATATGCGCAAATGAGTGGAACATCGATGGCTGCACCTTATGTCGCTGGCAATCTAGCATTACTTAAGCAAACATATCCAGAATTGAGTCATGCACAATTACGGGTGAAATTACAAGAAAATGTTATTGATTTAGGGGAAGAAGGTAAAGATAACTGGTTTGGTTATGGTTTAATCCAAGCACCTGTAAAAAATGCTGACCAAGAACCTGTTCAAGAGCCGATTCAAGAGCCAGTACAAGAAACTGAAGAAAGTTTGACTCCTTTAGAGCAAGCAACGATAGATGTAGAAATTGCTGAATTTTATAGAACTTGGGATTATGTAAATATTGCTCAAGATTCTATCGATGCTTTAGGAAATGGTCGCCCGGTAAGAGCGGACAAACAGAGTCTTCAAGAACGTTTGGATGTCGTGAAAAATGAATTGAATTCATCTGTGAATGAGCCTAGTCCCACGGAGCCAACTCCTAGTGAGCCTGTGGAAGAAGAGCCAGTAAATCTAGTTGAAACAGTTACGAATGTAGAAACGAATAAGTCGGTTTATTCGGCTGGAGAAAGTGTTACAATCACTGTGAAAGTTACTGATAAGATTGGTAATGTCGTATCAGGAGCCGATGTAATCGTAGAAATCACTCCTCCGAGAGGAAGAGTCCTAACTGCGAACGGTCAAACGAACAATCAAGGGATTGTTACAGTAGTAATGTCAACAAATAGAAATGCAGCAAAAGGTACGTACGAAGTAAAAGCAGAAACATCGAAGACTGATTTTAAAGGCAGTTCTTCAACGACAACTTTCCAAATTCGTTAACTAACAAGGAAATTTGGTTGGGTGTAAGATTTTATTGAATGATTAGCATCCCTTTTAAAATCGATAAAAAGCAGCGATTAAAAGTAGTAGGATTTCAATTCCTGCTACTTTTTTTATTTTAAATATAAAATATTTTCACGGGTGTCTTTTCGGTTAACACTAACTGAAAATTCGAGAGAATACCTTCGAGAATAGCTTCCTTGGCTAGATATGACAACAAGTGTGGAGGATATAAAGAGGTTCATCACATCTTGCTTAAATAATTTCGCAGAAAATAATATTATAACTACATTTATTGTATATAAATGAAAAATTGTAGTCACAGCAGGTTATAACAAAATTGATTGGTCTAATAAAGTAGCCTATATAGGATATTGGTTAGGTAAGGATTATCAAGGTAAGTGGATTATGACAAGGGTAGCCAAGGCTTTAACAGAATATGCTTTTAATGAACTCGGATTAAATCGAGTGGATATTAGTGCTGCTGCTGAAAATAAAAAGAGTAGATCAATTCCTGAAAGACTAGGGTTCGTTAATGAAGGTTCATTAGACAAGCCGAATGGCTGTATGATTATTATGTAGATCCTATTTTTTATGGAATGTTAGCTGAAGATTGGAACAAATAACAACTAATTATTGAACCAACGAATGCATATTTATAATCAAAGAAAAGTTTTCGATAGCGCGTAAAGATTTCTAGATGAGGTGAAGTTTGATGCGAAGCCGCCCATGAGTAGTTAATGACAAGGTATTTAAAAGATGGACGACAATTTTTTAGAGAGGGAGTGATATAATGGATGACGATTTAATTTTTGATCAATTTGGGGAAATAGAAGCGTGGATAGCAAACGGTAAGCAGTATGATTGGAATGGCGGTTTTCACGTTCCGATTGTTGAACTTAAAAAGCTTGCCATTGAACAACTGCCGATAAATGAAAAAATACAACCGATTGACAAAGAAGATGAGACATATATCATTCCTTCATTTCCAGACCTTCATTTGATACGAACAGAGGACGGTATGATCGCTAATATAGAGAGTTTTTTTCACAAAAAGTATTGGTCACATGAGGTTGTGTCAATGCAATGTTTTATTAAATGTTTAATTGAAGAAATACAGAGTAAGGGAGAATTTCAGTTGATTGATTACAATAACCAACATGGTGAAAATTTTGTTGTTGAGTATGAGACAAAACTCGTTGATGTACAAAGTGTGAATGAAGCTATTAAAACAGCTGTACATTCGCTAAAGTCATTAGAAAAACGCGTCAACTGGCGAATTGCCAATAAGCTTGAAAAGTGGGTAAAAGAGATCAAGCGGTAGATTTTAGTACGTTTTTCCATGAATAATTTCTCTGCGAAGCGTTTTGCGTGAGAAGGGAAATAAAAACGGGGAAGGAAATTGTCATTGCTGTTCTTTTTTTTAAAAAAATCAAGGTTCGTAGCATTGTTTTGATCTAAGTTCCATAGTCGCAACGATACGATCATTTTACTTTTAGCGACCGCTTCTTTTGCAAACGATAGAATAGTTGTAATGTATTGTAGACGGTCAGTCGAATGGGGAAATGATACCTTATGTGACGGGGGTTGTCACCTTATTTTGTTCTGTTGCAGGATTAGGAAATCGTTTCTACTAAAATTAGATAGGAAATAAATAAGTTAATAAGTTAATAAGTTAAGTGCCAGGCGTGAACCATTGACACTTTCCCGGGAAAGCGCAGGAATAAACAATTTATGACATAAAAATCCCCCTAAAAATGGAAACTTCCTCGTATAGATGATGAGGGAGTTTTTTTAT
>SKOL01000380.1 GCA_007120055.1 Anaerobacillus sp. | reverse complement strand
GAGGTAAAAATGCAGGAACGATCGGTAGTACTGATAAAGCAGCAAGCGCTGGAAATAGGGTTCAGTCGGGTACGAGTGGAAATCAAAACCCGGGACAACGGACTACTAATAATAAGGGTACAGGTAATGTAAAGAAATATGAGGTAGGAACATTTAATAATTTACAAGGAAGGTCAGCGGTTGGAGATAAGCTAGATATTCATCATGTAGGACAAAAACATCCTGCTAGTCAGGTAATAGATGGATACAATGCTCATTATGCTCCATCCATTGCAGTTCCTTTTAGAGAACATAAAAGAATACCTACGTTAAAAGGAGATTATAATGGTACTGCGAGAGATTTATTAGCAAAAGACATTAGGGATTTAAGAAGTCACACTAATGCTCCGAATAGTGCCTTAAAAGGGTTAATCGACCTTAATAAATCTATGTATCCAGGCTCATTCAGAAAGAAATAGAAAGGAGAATGATTTTAATGAATAATCAAGATTTTGTTAAGCGTATTATTGAAGTTGTTAGAGAAGATAGTATAACTGACAGTATAGAAGATTTAATTGACCCTCCAGGAAGAAAACCAAGTAGTGAGGATATAGAATTATCTAGTTGGTTTAATCACCTAGATGATAATGAAAAAGAGAAATTAATCAAAATTATTAGAAGGGCAGTGGATACTTCTATTTTCGGATTTTTTGCAGTACTTGATGGTGTGAGAGCTATTGAAAGTGAACCAACTAAAGGGAAATTTGAACTATACTATGAGAAAAATGAAAAGAGTAGTTTATTAAACAATCATAAAGAAGAATATCTTCACGATATATTTAATAACCAAATTAGAGGTTAATAATGTATGGGTGTCACCAAAAGAATTGCTTTTGGGACACCCTTTTTTTATTTATTAATGATTAATGGGGGATGTAGTGCCGAATAAACGGCTCTTTTTTCAGAAAATAGAGATATTCCTTGTAAGCCCTATATAGTATTTTATTGATTTACAAAGGCGTACAATTACTTTTAAACGTATGCCCTATTTACCGTTTTTTATTAAAACAAATAATTATTAATTTCATCAGTCACCATCATTTTTATTCTCCAATACGATACCTTTGTTTTCTCCCTGCCTTTTAAATTTTTTTGCAACTTTGACGTACATGGAACGATTATTATAACAAAAGGACTACTCCACCTCGATTAACTCCTGAATGTCAATGTCTAACACTTTGCATACTGTTTCTAATGTTGATAGATAAACTCTGTCCACGTTGTCTGAACAAAGATGGCTGATTGTATTTGGTCGCAGACCTGTCATTCGTGCCAATTCACGCTGTGAAAGGTCACGTTCTTTAAGGATTTCCTTTAGTTTGATTGAAATTGGCATGGTAATTCCCTTCCTCTTTTTATTGTTACCTTTACGATACACAATAAATTTGTATCGGTAAAGGGGTTGATTGTATCGCTAAAGCCGCATACAATGAATTTATATTAAATATAGCGTCTAAGCGTTACGTTAATCTCAATTAACGTAACGGAGGGGGAAAATACCATGAAAGTTATCGGTTATATTCGAGTATCTACACAAGGACAAGCAAGGGATGGATACAGCCTTGCTTACCAAGAAGATGAAATTAAAGCATACTGTCAGGCTCAAGGATACACGCTTTTACGCTTGTTTAAGGACGAGGGTATCAGTGGGGCTAAAGTGGATGAAGAAGCGTTAGAAGTGGATAGAATAGGCTTTCAGGAGATGTTGGAGTATCTCTCTCACCATGAGGTGGATTATGTTGTGACGCTGAATACAAGCCGATTATGGCGGTCAGACATTGTGAAAGTGTTAGTCCATCGAGAATTGAAAAAATATGGAGTAGACATTCGGAGTATTGAACAACCGCAATATAGTATTCATAAGAAAGACCCTAGCGATTTTTTAATCAATGGCTTAATGGAGTTATTAGACCAATACCAACGATTAGAAATCTCACTAAATCTAGGGAGAGGGCGAAATAAGAAAGCCCAACAGGGTGGCTATGCAGGAGGGAATGTCGCATTAGGCTACAAGGTGGAGATAGGTAAGAGAAGTCTTGTCATCGATGATAGACAAGCGAAAACCGTTCAAAGAGTGTTTGACTTAAAGGAACAGTATCCATCATGGACATTAACACAACTTGCAGAACAACTGAATGAAGAAGGACATCAAACGAAACAAGATAAGAGGTTTAGTAAAGTCCAAGTTAAAAGGATTTTAGATAGAAAAGCGTTTTATAGTGGGTTATACCACTATGGAGAAATTACTGCAAATGGCAAACATCAAGCCATTTTATAACGGTTAACAGATAGAGGATGGAGAGGCTTTCGTACCCTTGCGAGTCCAAGTGACTAACGCTCGACCTAAGGTTGCCGACATTCTCTGTCTTTCTTTAATCGTTCAATCTAAAATAGGGGTGAGGTTTTCTGATGAAAAGAGATAAGCATATTTATATAGGGTTAGATTTACACAAGTTCCAACATACAGCGGTGATATTAGACTGTTGGTTTGAAAAGTTAGGAGAAATGACGTTTCAAAATAAGCCATCCATCTTTCCTAGTTTATTAGAATATGTGAATAGGTATCTTACAGAAGGTTTGACCCCTGTATTTGGATTAGAAGATGTGGGCGGTTATGGACGAGATTTAGCGTTGTATCTGATTGAACAAGGCTATATTGTGAAGTTTGTTAATTCTTCTTTATCCAATGCAGAACGAAACAGCTATGCGATGACACAAAAGAATGATAGTTGGGACGCTCAATGTGTTGCAGATGTTCTAATTCGTAAGCTACCTTATTTACCAGACGCTGCACCATCTGATATTCATTGGATAATCGCTCAACTAGTGGGTAGGAGAAGTGCTTTAGTGAAAGCGCAAACCGCTTTGAAAAACCAACTGCATATGCAATTAAACTATCATTATCCAAGCTACAAGAAGTTCTTTTCAGAAGTGGATGGCAAAACAGCATTAGCTTTTTGGGAAAACTATCCTTCACCATCTCGTTTGGAGGGGGAAACAGTAGAGAGATTGCGAGTATTCCTATTAAAACCCAGTAAAAATGGTTGTTCAACTAAAAAAGCAGAACTAATATTATCTTTAGTACAAGATGATAGTGAAGTAAAACGAAAATTTCAGACCTCAAGAGACTTTATCATTCAAAGCATAGTGCGAGATATTCGGTTTAAAAAGCAGGAAATCAAGAAGGTAGACAAAGAGTTAAAGGTTACTATTCAAAAGCTAGGTATGCAGCTTGAAACCATGCCAGGAATTGATACAGTTACTTCTTCTGCATTAATTGCAGAAATCGGTGACATACATCGGTTCGCAAACTCTGACAAACTAGCAAGATATGCAGGAATAGCCCCTATCAAGATGGGTTCGGGTGGTAAGGAAACAATGAAGAAGACGAAACAAGGTAATCGTAAGTTATATGACACCTTTTACAACTTAGCTGTCCAACAAGTCCAAGTATGTAAAGGTAGTAAAATCCCTCGTAATCCTGTGTTCCATACTTACTACAATCAGAAGTTAAATGAAGGGAAATCTAAGTCACAATCCCTTCTTTGCATTATGAGAAGATTAGTCAGAATAATCTATGGTATGATGAAAAATAAAACGGCTTATATTATGCCTGAAATACCTGATACAATAGCTAGTTAATCAATTTGGGTGGTGGTTGGATAAACTGCCATCCTTTCATAAAGTACATTTTTAGATATTCCTAAGGGTACTAATAATCCAACAGTAAAGAGTAGAGCTAAAATTGGGCAAGAAGCTCATAGGCAATTGGAAGCTGAAGGAATTGATAAGTGGATACCGGAGCAAACAATCAATTTACCAAATGGAAAAGTTGTTCGAAAAGATGGTGTAAGTAGAACAAATGCTAATTTAGTAAGAATTATAAAACCAGACACTCCTTCAGGGAGAAGGTCGGCAAACAAAAGAGCAAAATTGATGAGGGGTTTTGGTTATGAAACTCATACAGATTTATACAATCCGTTAGACTCAAGGTTTCAACCTGGAAGCCCAACGTATATAGGTCCAAGGGTGAAATAGAAGGGACTGTTGTTATGAAAGAATTGTTGCAAAAAATTAGTCCAGAACTGAAGTCTTTTGGCTATAAGAAAAAGGGTAGTAATTTTTGGAAAATCGAAAATGGCTTCTACAGAATAATTAATTTTCAAAAAGGTCTACATGGTGGGAAATATTATTTTGTTAATGTTGGTATTCACCCTAATGGTATGCCTCAACTTATATCTAAACAATTATTATTATTAGAACAACCTAAAGAAAATGAGTGTATACTGAGACAAAGAGTAGAACAAATAATAAAAAGTAAAGAAATGGATGCTTTTAAGGAGGGATTAGTTTCAATTGAAGATGAAAGAACTACGGAGAACTTTATTAAAATTATCCCAGAAATAGAAAAGTGGTTTTTACAATATGGGGAGTATGAAGAACTAATTGGTAAAAGTGAAAAAAAAATTCATGATTTACTAAATGTTTCTCCTATATTAAAAAAGAAAGCATTTGCTTTTTTACAATTATTTTGCGAAATAAAATTAAACAATAAAGAAGGAGCGAATGAAGCTTTCAATAAATATAAAAAAGAAGGTGTAGATAGTCTTAATTTTGGTCAATTAGATAATTATTTAGTTTCCTTAATTGAGAAAATTAATTAATAAGTCTAAGGTTGATTAAATTATAACTTTATAAAGTCTTTAAGGTAGAAACAATCTCCTTAAAGGCTTTATTATTAAAATTCTTTACTTGTAATAGAGTTAAAGGAAGAGAGCTATTACATTTATATTTATATCAGAAAGCGAAAAACAAGAAGAAATAAGTTCCTTAAGGTTGGTATTATTTATGAGACTGTCAAAAGGTTCTTTATTTTAAGGGGCTACCTAGTAACGAATAATCCTCTCTTTTTAAACATAGAATAACGGTCTCTATTTAATTAATTTCATTTCTTTTAATTACCCTAAAAAATCATCAGATACTACTGTTATCATCCTCAAATACTTAACCTTCGCTTTCGCCCTTATCTTTTAAATTTTTCGCAATTCGACGTACATGACATGATTATTATAGTGAGAACTACTCCACCTCTATTAGACCGTCTAATTCAACAAAGATGGAGAAGTGACTAAATTCGTCTATGAAGGGAAGACGGATCAAGCTGCTGCAGAACTGGATGAATCTGATCAAGTGAAGAAATACTACACTTGAAGTGCGGCAGGTCATTTAGAGAGTATTGAAGAAGACGGCAAACTGTATTATCCCATCCGTAACGGACAGGCGATATCGTTAAAGTCTTAGATGGAGATGGAACCACTGTAGCAGAATATACGTATGACGCATTCGGAAACCTTGTAGATTCATCTGGAAAACTGATATTAGTCCATACCGTTATGCAGGCTATCGTTATGACGAAGAGACAAACCTTTATTATTTATTTGCAAGGTACTATCAGCCTGAAGTTGGTCAATTCCTAAGTCTGGACGTAGCTAGCGAACTACCTGATTATACCTATGGAGCAAATAACCCATTGGAGTATCATGATCCAGATGGTAATTTTATCGTAGATGCCATTGCCATAGTAGTAGATACAATTACCCTAATCAAGGAACCGTCATTGGAAAACGCTGCATGGCTCGGGGCGAGTATTGCAACGGCTCCAATACCAGGGTTTAATTCTTCGTTACTACGGCATGGCGGAAATGCGGCTTCAAGTGCAGCAAAAAGAGGTAAAAATGCAGGAACGATCGGTAGTACTGATAAAGCAGCAAGCGCTGGAAATAGGGTTCAGTCGGGTACGAGTGGAAATCAAAACCCGG
>SKOL01000079.1 GCA_007120055.1 Anaerobacillus sp. | reverse complement strand
TCCTGTAATAGGACCGTTATCCTTTACAATTTCAAGTATTCGTTCTTGCCTATTATTTAGTTCTATTTTCCTCACCGCCTCCATAACATTAGAAAAGCGCAAGCGACTTGGTCACGAGCGATAGGCACTGGCAGGCCTTTGACATAAGCCGCTTTTGGGGCTTTAGAATCATGCTCCTGCGGTTACTCGTCGCAAAGCTACGAAGAAGTAACTCAAGGTAGTTGCCTGACTGAAGTGACCGAGCTCGTAGGCGCTGAAGCTAGACAGCTTTCCAAGTACAAATATATATACTTTCTTATCTTTTTAGAATAGCGCCTGCGCCTACCTAAATGTGTTATGCTTTTTCGATAATTATATACTAAATGATCAATAAATTCTATTTCAAAAGAAAACAAAAAAGAAGCTAATTCTAAAAAGATACCATTTAATGACCTTGTATCTTTATACGAATTACCTTCTATGTTGCATGAAAATAGTTACTTGGAAGGTTGACTTTCTTTCACTTCGCTGTAAAATTCTATCGAATTTTAGAGGCTCGTGAAAGAAAATCAACCTCCAATTTACACTTTATAAATGATGACGATAAATCTTCATGTTGGTTATGTATATAAAAATTTAATCGATGTTCATCTTATCTAATTGATTTAAGAACCGTTTACTTTTTAAATGTAGGCCAGAATATTCGTCATAATATTCTTCTACAATTTGTTTTAACTGAATTTTTGTTTCTTGTTTAACTGAAATAGACCCTAAGCGGTTTAACTCAAAATAATAAAATAATCGAAGCAACTTCGCCGTAGCAGCGCTAATTTTTAATGTTTTATTGTCAACATGTAAACAGCGATGACATAGAAAGCCACCTTCTTTTACAGAAAACGAAAACTCCCCTTCATTTGCTCCACAATGGGTACACCCATCTACATGTAGGCCAACTCCTGCTACTCTCAACATTTTAATTTCAAAAATTCTTGTTAAAATTTCGTAATCATAACCTTCGTCCATGAAGTGAAATGTTTGATAAAGAAATTCAAATAGATAAGGATTTTTTTCGTTTTGCTCTGTTAATTTATCTAATAACTCTACAATATAAGCGGAATAGGCCGTTAAAAATATATCAGCTCTTAAATCTCGAAATGAGCTAATAATTTCTCCTTGATTTAACACGCCTAGCCCTGACGTCTTTTGAAAGACGTACTGGCCATGAGTAAATAGCTGTGAAATAGAAGAAAGACGGCTCTTAGGACGTTTAGCCCCGCGAGCCATCACACCAATTTTACCTAATTCCCGTGTATACAATGTTAAAATTTTATTCGCCTCTCCGTAATCAGTGGTTCGAATAACTATTCCCTCTACCTTTTGTAACATTATTATCACCGCGCCATTAAATTAATGGCAAACAAGATCAACTTGTAGGAGTGTCTACTTCATCTAGCTTCTCTCTAAACTCCTCTCCTGCATCCACAGTGTCTCTTTCAATTTCCTTCATAATTAAGTACGTGTCGACGCTACCTGTCATCGAAAATACCTTCCAGGAAAAATCTAACATAAGAGAATCCACCTTTCTTTTTCGAGAAACTTGATTTACTTTAATTAATCACCGTTTTATTAAAAAGCTATTCTAGACCTCGCTATAACTATTAGAATGACCTTATTTGCAAAAAACATGTTAAGGAAATATTACTAATTTTTTTATGAATAAAAGAAAACTCTTACAAGCCAACACAAGCGACTTATATTTATTTTAAATAATTTACAAATAAAAAACAACGCTCATAAATAAGCGTTGTTTGCCATTTTTTAACAATATCAATATTCATCTTCACTAAAGCCGAAATCCCTTAAAAATCCTCCTTTGTTTCTCCAATCTTTTTGAACCTTCACCCAAAGTTCTAGAAATATTTTTGAACCGAGTAGCGCTTCAATATCCCCTCGCGCTCGTTTACCGATTTCTTTAAGCATTGCACCTTGTTTGCCGATGATTATTCCTTTTTGTGAACTTCTTTCTACTACTATTGTCGCACCAATATAAACAGTGTTACTACCTTCTCGTTCTTTCATTTGTTCTATCCCTACAGCAATAGAATGCGGAATTTCTTCCCTTGTCAAATGTAATACTTTTTCACGAATAAGTTCTGAAACGATGAAACGTTCAGGGTGATCAGTCACTTGGTCTGCTGGATAATATTGTGGACCTTCTTCTAGATACTCAACAATTTGTTCTTTAAGAGTACCGACATTATTTCCTTGAAGAGCAGAGATAGGAATGATTTCTGCAAAATCTAATTTAACTCGATATTGGTCAATAAACCCTAATAGCTCGTCCGGGTGAATTAAATCTATTTTATTAATCACTAAAAAGACTGGTGTTCGAACCGTTTTTAACTGTTCGATAATGGCTTGATCTCCACCACCAAAACCTTCTTTTGCATCTACAACAAATAATATTAAGTCAACTTCCTTAAACGTTTGATAAGCAACTTTCATCATAAAATCGCCTAATTTATGCTTCGGTTTATGTATTCCGGGTGTATCAATAAAAACAATTTGTGAATCGTTATCAGTGTAAACACCTTGAACTTTATTCCTTGTTGTTTGTGGTTTATCACTCATAATTGCAATTTTTTGTCCGATGACATTGTTTAATAATGTCGACTTTCCGACGTTTGGTCTTCCAATAATGGATACAAATCCCGATTTATAGCTTGTCTTAGTCATTTAAATCCTCCGGTGAAAAAGCGCCTGGCAACAACTTTTCTACTGTTGTTTCTTCAATATCGCCTTGTAAATTCGTTAAAACTACTTTCATATCTTGTGAACAAAGTTCAGCAATCACTTGCCTACAAGCACCACAAGGGGGCACTGGGCGTTTCGTGTCAGCGACAACACATAATACATCAAATTCTTTATCACCTTCAGAATACGCCTTAAAAAGCGCTGTGCGCTCTGCGCAGTTACACATACTATAAGCTGCGTTCTCAATATTGCAACCATGATAAACTTTTCCATCTTTACTAAGTAAAGCTGCACCTACTTTAAATTTGGAATACGGAACATAGGCCAACTCCCTAGCTTTCTTCGCTTCTTCTACTAAACGATTGATTTCCATTAGTTAATCGTCCTTTCGTTTGTTTACATTTATAACTATTTGATTACTTTCTAAATTTTGTTCTACCGTTTTTCCCTGCTCATCTTGAAGAAATGCAGCTTTATCTGGGGGGACCACGACACCACCTGATATGATAAATTTCAACCCTTGCTCCACCGTCATATTTAAAACAATTACCTCTTTTTCTGGAACTAAAACAAGCCATCCAGAAGTAGGATTAGGTGTTGTTGGTAAAAAAACGTTAATACAATCTTTTTCAGTTCTTCTTTGTACTTCCCCCTTCGATTCTCCAGTTAAAAAACCGAGAGTATATATGCCTTTTCGGGGGTATTCTATCATGACTACTTTTTTAAAAGAAGAACGTTCTTGAGTAAAGGCATTAATCATTTGCTCCACCGACGAGTATATATAACTGACAAAAGGAATTTTCCGAAAAAAATAATCAACATTATCGAAAAGATACTGTTTTTTTCCCTTCCTCCTCATCGACCCGATAACAGAAATAATTACGATCGTTAAAATAAACCCAATGCCTAAGATTCGTTCCGAAAAGGGGGTGTACACACCTAAAAAATAAATTGTTCCCTCATCGACCTTCAAAACTCTTAACGCTTTTAAAATGTCTGTTAAAAATTGTCCTAAAAAGCGATCGATCACCGAAAACAAAAATTGTACGACATAAAGAGTAACAATTGCAGGTAATAGTGTAATAAAACCAACAATGATATTTTTTTGAAACGCTTTCCACCACATGAGAAGTGTCCCCTCTCATTATTATTATGACTATTTAGTCAAAGGAGTATGTGAACTAACCAACTAGCCAACTAACCATTGGCTCATAAAAGATTAATATGCCGATGACTACAGCAAATATACTAAAGATCAACACAGCACCAGCGGAAACATCCTTAGCAACCTGCGCCATCGGGTGAAACTCTTTTGTTACGAGGTCTACTACCCTTTCAATAGCAGTGTTAACTACTTCTAAAGCGATCACAACACCAATAACGAGTAATAAGATTAACCGTTCATATAATGAGATTTGTAAAACAAACGACAAAATGATTACTACAAATGCTATTACGAGATGTATTTTCAAATTTTGTTCATGAGTTATTGCATGTTTTAACCCCGAAGCTGCATATCGAAAACTCCAAACAAACCTCTTCCAAACTTTATCATAACTATTTTTGAAGTCCATAGGCCTCTAAAATATCCTCTTGTCTTTTAAACATCACTTTTTCATCGCTTTCATTTAGATGATCATAGCCTAAAAGATGAAGAAATCCATGTACTACGAGAAATCCTAACTCCCTTTCAACTGAATGACCGTATTCCTTCGCTTGTTCGATCGTCTTCGGATATGAAACGATAATATCCCCTAAAAGATTAGGTGCCCCTTCGATCAGCATATCTGTATCATCGTCATTTAATGCAAAGGAAATAACATCCGTTGCAGCATCTTTATTACGGTAGTCTCTATTAATTTCTTTAATTTGTTCATCATCTACAAAAGTAATTGATACTTCAGAACCATTAGTTACATCCTCTATTTTCGCTGCTTCATTTAAAAGATTTTCAACTAAGCTCATTTGTTCTTCCGTCACATTACCTGTTTCATCATGAATATCAATATCAATGATCACTTTTGCCATCCCCCTTCTCTTTTACATCTTCCGGATATTCAATCCGAGAATGGAACGTACCTTTAAGCGTCTCACAAATAGACGTAGCGACTGTATTTAGCTGCTTTAATGTTAAATCACATTCATCAAACTGACCATCCTCAAGACGATCGGTAATAATTTTTTTAACTAAAGATTCAATTTTTTCAGGTGTTGGTTTCGCCATCGAACGTACTGCAGCTTCAACACAATCACAAATCCCCACAATTGCTGACTCAGAGCTTTGCGCCTTCGGTCCTGGATACCGGAACTCTTCCTCTGGAATCGTTTGTTCTACTTCTTGATTAGCTTTATGGTAAAAAAACTTTAATAGACTTGTTCCATGATGTTGTTCAGCAATATCAATAATTTCTTTAGGCATCTTATGATTTTTTAACATTTCCGCTCCATCGTATGGGTGAGAAATGATAATCGTTTTACTTAGTTGTGGTGACAACTTATCATGTGGATTTTCCATTTTCAATTGGTTCTCTATAAAGAAATGTGGTCGCTTCGTTTTCCCGAGATCGTGATAGTAAGATCCGACTCGTGCTAATAATCCATTTGCTCCGATCGCCTCACATGCTGACTCAGCCAAGTTAGCGACAATCACGCTATGGTGATAAGTCCCTGGTGTTTCAATTAAAATCTTTCTTAACAAAGGATGATTTGGATTAGATAGTTCAATTAATTTCATCGTCGATAATATACCAAAGCCAGCCTCAAAAAATGGTAACAACCCTAGCGTTAAAACAGCTGCTAAAAAACCTGAAAGAAAAGCAAACCCTATATGCGAACCAATTTCTAACCAACCGTATTGGACATTCCTTAACATTAGTAATGCCACAATTGTCAAGATATTAATAACTGCTACAAATAATCCTGCTTGTAAAATTCGTGATACTCGATTTGATTTACCTAGGAAAAATACTCCTGCAACGGAACTAAAGAAAACATAAATACCTAAAGTATAGTTTACAACCCCCATCGATTCAGCATTAAATATAATACTAGCAATAATTGAAAAAACCATACTAGTAAAGAGGGCTACACGTTGATGAATTAACATTGTAATTAGCATTGAACCTAC
>SKOL01000276.1 GCA_007120055.1 Anaerobacillus sp. | reverse complement strand
GAAAAAATAACCGTTTTTAAATCACCTTGAAAATTTAAATAAGGAACTCCATAAAAAACAATTGCAATCCCAAGTAATAAGCATAAAAATAAACGTTTCCTTCGCATATATACTCCTCCTAGATAGGTTGTCTTACTAGATTATATGCACTGTTTTTGTAAAGATGAATTTGTTTTTTGAATTAAATTCAAAGCGCTTCACGATAAACGAGACTTTTCGTACTCGGAGGAAAAAAATAATTTGATAAAGTTTGTTGGTCAGTCGGAAAACTTCGCATAATACCTTTGTAAATTGGGAAAATATTATTAGCCATTTTTGGAAAGGGGCACACACATATGGAACAACACTCGCAAATATCTTTAACATCAGGTGAAGTCGGCTTTTTATGGGAAAGTTATCGTTGCGAAACGATTTTTTTATGTACCTTTCAATATTTCGCAAATGTAGTTGAAGACCAAGATATTGTAAAACACTTCGAAAGAGGAATTGAAATAACAGAAACTCATATCGACAAAATCAAGAACTTATTTTTACAAGAAGAGTTCCCAACACCAGATGGATTTAACGATAATGACGTTAACTTAAAAGCTCCTAAGTTATTTTCTGATGAAACAGCACTTCACTTAATAAACCAAATAAGTGATACACGGTTTGAAGTTTATTCTAAGCATTTAAAGATGACTGCTCGACTTGACTTACGTACCTTATGTAATGAATTTTTAACAGATTATAATCTTTTATGTCATGAAGTCACAGAAACTTTATTAAATAAAGGGTTATATGTTCGCTTCCCACATATTGCTACACCTCGTGGGGTCGACTATGTTAAGAAAAAAAATTATCTTACTGGGTGGTTCGGTGAAAGAAGAGCACTCGAAGCGACTCAAATAGCTCAATTATCTTTAAATATTCAACGAAATTCTTTATTAAAAACGATGCTCATTGGCTTTATTCAAACAACCGAAAATGAAAAACTAAAAAAGCTTCTTGAAACTGGTAAAAAAAATGCTGATGAGATGATTGATAGTTTCCACTTATTCTTAAAAGATGATGATATTGAAGCACCTGTACTAACAGGGTTAGCAGTTACATCTTCTACTAAAGCACCTTTTTCAGATAAATTTATACTCGACTTTTTAGTCGATATTACCCGCTGTGCGATTCATGTTTACGGTGAAGCGTTATCGATGAGTACAAGAAGAGATTTATTTACGTTTTACGGAAAAACGATTAATGCCACTACCGTATACCTACACCATGTCATTGACCTAGCTATTGAACTTGGCTATTTAGAACAGCCACCAATCGCTACTGATCACGAGGAGTTAGCGGATAAAAATATTTAACAAAAAAAGAACTCAAAGAATAGTTAGTTTCTAACCCGTTCTTATGAGTTCTTTTTTATTCTTATCTTTTAAAGATTAAATGTCTCACCTGAACTTAATACTTTCCCTTCAATTCCAGATTCAAGCATGGCAACAAATGCTTTCGGATCTTGCTCGATGACTGGGAAGGTATTGTAATGGATTGGCACTACCTTTCTAGCTTTTAACCATGAAGCAGCCACGGCAGCGTCTTCAGGACCCATTGTAAAATTATCTCCGATTGGTAGGAAGGCAACATCCACATTGTTTCGTTCACCAATGACTTTCATATCTGAAAACAGCGCTGTATCCCCTGCATGGTATATCGTTTTTCCTTCTGCTGTAAATAAAATTCCTGCTGGCATGCCTGTATAGACGAGTTTTTGATTTTCTTCTTCGACATAAGCAGAGCCGTGGAAGGCTTGAGTTAATTTGACAGTTCCAAAATCAAACTGATGCGCACCACCAATATGCATCGGATGAACATTTACTCCTTTCCAACCTAAATATGTAGCAAGTTCAAACGGGGCGACAACGGTAGCATCATTTTTTTTAGCTAGTTGAACCGTATCTCCAACATGATCGTTATGACCATGAGTAAGAAGAATCACATCAACCTCAAGTTCCTCAGCATTTAACGTTGTTTGTCCATTACCTGTAATAAACGGGTCAATGATAATTCTTTTTCCATTTGCCTCAATTAGAACTACAGAATGTCCATGATATGTTAGTTTCATCCTATCACTCCTCTAATTTTAATTCACTTTCCTTTATACACAATCAATTACGATTTAAAACGAAAAAATCCTGCTTATTTTTTCAAAAATGTATTTCGATACAAAATGCGCATGACGGTATTCCCGTCACCATTTACGATGTAAAAGTCGGGCGATTTCCATCTCTTCACTGTAAAGCTACTGACCTCAATCACATCATGTAATACTTCTTAGAGAATTCATCATGCAGGTTTGCGACGAGTAACCGCAGGAGCACCCTCTATCGAGTTTTAGAGGTTCGTTCAGGAAAATCGCCCTCCTTTTGTCATACAAAATCTTCATGACGATATAAGTCACATCTAACATACCAGGCAAGAGAGACCTAACCAACAAACCAACTTTTATATAAAAAACGAGCTTGGTATATACCTTCACAAGTTTTCTTTTTAATTGACGCCTAAGTTATTTAACAATTCGTTATAAAAATGATAAAGTCTATACATACATAAAAAAAATAAAAATAGGAAGTGATCTCATGAATCAACGTTTAACGCAATTGAGTAATTGGCTTGGTGAACAAAATATCGATTTCGCTTTTGTACAAACGAAAGCAAATGTATTTTATTTATCTGGATTTTACTCTGAGCCACATGAACGGTTAATCGGCATTTTCGTATTTCCAAACAGTGAACCTGTTATGGTTTGTCCAAATATGGAAAAGCCACAAGCAAAAGCTGCCGGATGGGAATATGACATTGTTAGTTACAGTGATTCAGATAATTATTGGGAGCTAATAGAAAATTCTTTAGTTAAACGGGGTCAAGTAGGACAAAAGATCGCAATCGAAGAAGAACACATTTCGTATTTACGTGCAAATGCGTTAAACAAAATTTATAAAGAAGCAAAATTTGTTTCAGTCGAAGAAAAACTAAATTCATTACGCTTAATTAAAGATGACCAAGAATTAGCGATATTAAAACAAGCAGCAGAACTCGCAGACTTTGGAGTTGAAGTTGGTGTAAATGCCATTAAATCAGGTAAAACTGAGATGGATATATTAGCGCTCATCGAATATGAATTAAAACGCAAAGGTATTAGAGAGATGTCTTTTTCAACAATGGTACTAACAGGAGCTAAGACAGCTGACCCACACGGGAACCCAGGCATTACCGAAATTAACCGAGGCGATTTTGTTTTATTTGACCTTGGGGTTGTATTAGACGGCTATTGTTCTGACATTACTAGAACTGTTGCATTTCAAGAAATTAACGATGAACAACGCCGTATTTATGAAACTGTATTATCTGCACAAAACGCCGCATTTTCAATTTGTAAAGTTGGTACGAGAGTTGGAGATATTGATAAAGCTGCAAGAAACTTTATTACTGAAGCAGGGTACGGAGATTACTTCCCACACCGCATTGGACACGGCCTCGGCATCGATGTTCATGAATTTCCTTCAATGAGTGAAAATAACGATGATTTATTGCAAGAAGGGGCTGTATTTACAGTAGAACCAGGTATTTACGTACCTAACGTTGGCGGAGTACGTATCGAAGATGATATCGTCATTACAAAAGATGGATTTGAAAGCTTAACGAAGTATCCGAAGGGGTTAACTATAGTTTAGAGTACAATTTAAAATGCAAAATTTAAAATTGAAGAGGGGGCTTCGAAGCATCCCCCCTCAAAATTCTAAATTTTTAATTTTAAATTAGCCTTTTTTATCCCACACCCACGTATAAAGTTTACTTTCTCCGTTCATCCAACGAATTTCGAGTCGTTCTAGGTTTGGGTAGCGTTCTTTTTGTAGGACGTCAACCATTTCTTCTACTTTCGCTTTTTCAGACAAATTAAGGAGTTTAACGATTGATTGCATCTCTACTTTTGCCTCATCTGTTTTTATGACTTGTTCTCCCTTTTCATATTCATATTTTCCAGGGCTTGTGTACTCCCATTCGTGTTCAACACCATTTTCAACAATTGTAATCTTTAAAAAGAAACTTTCCATTAAATTTAGCGCACTAACTTGCATAGGCAAAACGAATAACCAACTTAATAACAAAGCCGTAGCTATAGTCATTTTCTTTTTCATAAATATCACCTCATTAATTACTATTAGGAAAAAATAGATGAAATATACAAAAAAAGCGGAGAGGACTTAGGACTTGATCAGCTTTGACAAGCGTTGGAGGGCCAGCAACGTTTTGCCTCCTCCTCGAAGTACTTCTTGAATAGGCAAATTTTGATGGACCGAAACGCTCGAAAAGCCAGTCCCCGCAGCTAGACAAAAAAAAGCGCAAGCGCCACTAAGAAGTTATCTGTTCACTAATTTGTTTCACTGCAACCATCGCTTGACCGACAGAAGCAGATATACTTGAATATGTCGGACGTGTACAAACGTCTCCTACCGCAAAGATGCTCGGTACGGATGTCTCACCTAATTGATTTACGATAATATAGCCAGTTTCATCTGTTTCTACTTGGTTTTTTAGTAAAGCAATATTAGGCTCTACTCCTATTCGAACGAGTATCGCACCTATTTTAATTTTTCGTTTTTCTTCAAGTTGAATAACATCGAGCGATTGTACACTCTGTTCGCCGTTAATAGCTAAAACTGTCGTATCAGTTAACAATTTGATATTTTTATTCATATACACTCGTTTTTGATATGCTTCCCGTGCACGAAAATATGTGGAACGATGGATTAAGTAAATATTTGCCCCTGCTTCTGCTAAAAGAAAAGCCCCTTCAAATGCACGATCGCCTCCGCCTACAATTGCAACATCTTTCCCTTTCAATCTATGTTGATCACGCGTTGCAGAGAAAACTTCGCCTCTTTCGATCATTTCTTTTTCACCTGGAACATTTAAAGATTTCGGCTTCGATCCTGTAGCAAAAATTAAATATTCGTAATGAAGCTCTTTTTTTCTCTTATTTTCTTTATAAATTAATTTTTGTTGTAGCGAATCAATAAATAAAATTAAACAACCTAACTTTACGTTACATTCCATTGTTTTTATTTGCTGCTCTAATAACTGCTGCATTTGTCTTCCGTCATCGGCTAAAACACCAGGGTAATCAATAATCTTATTATGAATTTGAAATAGCTGACCACCCAATTGCTGTTTCGATTCAAAGAGAACATGGTTTAAATCAAGACGTTTACACCAAAGGGCAGCAGATATCCCCGCCGGACCACCACCGATAATTACAACATCTACTTTTTCCAATTATATCTGCTCCCCTTTCTGATAATAATGATTAACATAAGTTCGTTATTATTATTTTACCCTTTATGTATATGTAATTACTATTATTAATACTTAAGTTATTTTCATAATTACCAGTATGTAAAAGTCGGACGATTTCCTTTTTTTATACAAAACCCTCATGGCGATTACCCGGCACCATCTAAAATGAAAAGGTGGACACTTTCCCTCACTTCGCTGTGAAGGTACTGACCTCAATCACATCACGGCACACTTCTTAGCAAAGGCTCCGTGCTGCTTTGCGACGAGTAACCGCAGGAGCACCTTCTATCGAATCTCAGAGGCAAGTAACTAACTTCGATAACATCATGAAACACATCGAGGTATGTTCTTCATGTAGCTTTGCGACGAGGAAGCCCGCTTCGAAGCGTTACTAGCAGACGCAGGAGCATCGTTCACGAAAGCATCCACCTTCTTTTCCTACAAAAAATGACTGCACTCCCATCACATCTTTACCATACAAAAGTTCGATATTTTTTCCAACTTTCCGCTTACCAACTTTCTCATACAAAATCATTAAAAAACCTTGGCAT
>SKOL01000735.1 GCA_007120055.1 Anaerobacillus sp. | reverse complement strand
ATTCGAAAGAAGGTCACGGCGAAGTGAAGGAAATCATCCGCCTTTTCTATATTAGATGGTGACGACATGCCGTCATGAGCGTTTTGTATAAAAGTTGGACTGTTGGTTTGTTGGTTAGTTGGAAAGGGAAACCTTCAAGTAATATTGTTATAATAAAATGTAACCTTTTAAAAGAGTTAACGACTAACTAAGTGAAGAAGCAATTAAACGAGCAATTAGAAGGAGGAACAATAAAATGAAAAAATTTTTCAAAGTTTTATCAAGCGTCACGTTAGCAACTTTAATAATCGCTGCTTGTGGTACAGCTGATGATAATGAAAATGTAGGTGGAAGCCCAGACACTGGGTATGAAGAAGAGCCGAAAACTGATTTAGATTTTAGTGATAGTATTGTTTCGGCTGAACTTGTAGCTAAGGAAAATGGAGCTGTTACCTATGAATTTCAGCTTACAAATCAAACTGATGAAGATGTTGATTTAACCTTTTCAAGCTTACAAGAGTATGATTACATTTTAAAAGATGAGGAAGGAACTACAGTTTTTCAATATTCTGAGGGCAGAATGTTTGGTGAAGTGTTTGTAGAAAAAACAATTGAAGCAAACGAAACATATGCTGTAGAAGTTGATTTATCAGATGCAGCGCAAGCGTTAGAAGATGGAACGTACACGTTAGAAGTTTGGTCAGTAGCTAACGAACTAGATGGTGTGAGATCAAGTATAGAGGTAACTCTCTCGCAAGAAACTGACACCTCTGGTGAAGCTGTTATTACAGAGACCGGTACTTTCGTTGGTCAAATTGACAACAACTCAGTAGAGTTTACTGACGTTGGCGGAGAGCCAAGAGCATTTCGTTTAACTGAAGAAGTAAGGGGATTTCTCGATGTTGTCCAAGAAAATGACGCTATCATATATAGTTATTACGAAAATGAAGACGGTCAACTGATCTTAACTGAGGTCATTGTTGATTAAGCTTAAGTGAATAGTTGAAGAATAAAAGTAAGTAACCCCTGATTTGTCCTCCTGTAAGTGGACAGATTAGGGGTTTTTGTACTTTACTTCAGAAAATTTTACTTCGCTTAAAGATAAAAATATGTAAGGCTTTCGTTAGACTTGGCAAAAATCCAAGCGTTCTAATTTTTTGAGGTGATACTGAAAAAACAATTGAAAAAAAATTCAGTTATTATATAATGAGTTTTAAGGAAAAAAAATTCATTTAATGAGTATAAAGTGAAATTTTTTTCGGGTACATACTATGTAAGGTTAGTAATTTCGTATTTGTAAACTAAATGAAAATTAAAAATGGAGGGTAAATATAGTGAAATTTTTTATTGATACTGCGAATGTTGATCAAATCAAAAAAGCACATAAGCTAGGGGTTTTATCTGGAGTTACGACTAATCCTTCGCTTGTTGCTAAAGAAAATGTGAAATTTGAAGATCGTATTGAAGAAATTTTGCAAGCGGTACCTGAGGTGGAATCGGTTTCTGCAGAAGTTTCACCAAACGCAGTGACAGCTGAAGAGATGATTTCCGAAGCAAACGAACTTATTAAAATTAACGGTGGCGATAAAAATGTAACGATTAAACTTCCGATGACGTTAGCTGGATTAGAAGCGACTCGTTACTTAGCAGATAAAGGTGTGAAAACAAACGTAACTCTTATTTTTACGGTTAACCAAGCGCTTTTAGCTGCTCGTGCAGGGGCTACATATGTATCACCATTTTTAGGACGTTTAGATGATATTTCTGAAGATGGCGTTCAACTAGTAACGAAAATTGCTGAGCTATTCCGCGTTCATCAGTTAGACGCGCAAATTATTGCCGCATCTGTTCGCCATCCAGATCATGTAACACGTGTTGCAATGGCTGGGGCGCACATCGCAACGATTCCTTTTAGTGTAATAGAGCAATTGGCACAACATCCACTTACTGATCAAGGAATTGAAAAATTTGCTGCTGATTGGGAAACTACAAAAGTTTAATTACAAGATTTAATCATTTGGCAAAAGTATGCTATTAATTGAGTGAATTTCATAATTACCTAAAGTGAGCCATATCTACTATATGTAGTTGCGATCGACTTAACGCAACTTACCTAATGGAGATAATATTGAATTATGAAATTCATAAAACTAGCTAATAAAAAAGGCGGGGCTATCCAAAAAATAAGTGTAGACACTTATGGGATAACCCCGTCTTCTTATTTTTCATAAGAAGGGATGAAACGTCCCCGCTTGTCAAAGACTTCTTCGTAATTTGTAGCTTCTTTAAGTGCATTTTCTTCGGTTCGTATACGCACGAAAAGTACGAGTGCATTAACGATCGTAAAAACGACTGCTGTCCAATACGCTTGAAAAATAAGGGGAAACACCGCAATTTCAGTAAAAACGATGACGTAGTTAGGGTGACGAATATATTGGTACGGCCCTTTCGCGATCACTTTTGCTCCAGGAAGCACCATAATTCTCGTATTCCAAAACTCTCCAAGGGAAGACAGTGCCCAAACACGACCGAATTGAGCGATTAAAAAAATAAAAAAAGGGACGATGGCCCAAGCAACAAATTTTGGTGGGTGGACCGTTACCTCAACTAATAGAGATAAGAAAAACAAGGAATGAATTAAAATAAGATATTTGTAATGTTCTCTTCCTACTTCATAGCCTCCTCGTTCTTTAATCCAAGTAGCATTTTTATTAGCAATAATTACTTCAATCACACGCTGGCAAATGACAATCACAATTAATAAGTAAATACCGAACATTTAGTGCGCTCCTTTCCATTGTAGTAATACGAGTTCAGAAGAAAATCCTGGTCCTAGTGCAGCCATAAGTCCGTAATCTCCTTCGTTATGTTGTTTTTTCATAATTTCTTCAAGGACATAAAGGACGGTTGGTGATGACATATTTCCGTGCTTTTGTAAAATTCGTTGACTTTCACGTGTCATTTGTTGATCAATCCCAAGTGCTTCTAAGTAGGCATCGATTACTTTCTTTCCGCCAGGGTGGGCGATAAATTCGGTTAGATTATTGATTTTTAAGTTCATTGTCTCGAGAAATTCTTCTACATTTGGTCGTAGCCACTTTTTTATAATGTTAGGAATATCTCTAGAGAAAACAACGTGTAATCCGCTATCCTTCACTTCCCACCCCATTACATCTTCAGAATTAGGCATTAGTGTTGAATGAGCCTGTACGAAGTTCGGCTGTAGCCGTTGTGTCGTTTGATCGCGTATTGGCGATGCGTCTCCGGTGATTAATGCACAGGCGACACCATCAGAAAAAAGTGAAGTGCCAATTAAGTTACTTTTTGTAAGATCGTTTCTCTGAAATGTGAGGCTACAAAGCTCCACACAAACAACGAGTACATTGGCTGTTGGGTAAGCTTTACAATATTCAAAGCCACGGGCGATGCCACTTGCGCCCCCAGCGCACCCAAGTCCCCATATTGGTATTCGCTTCGCATGAGGAGAAAAAGGAAGAACGTTCATAATCCTTGCCTCAATACTCGGTGTTGCCATTCCAGAACTAGAAACGAAAATAATTGCACCAATGTTAGCTACATCTATTTCTTTTTTTAGAAAAAGTGAATTTGCTAAGCAAAGTTTGATCGCCTCAACCCCGTATTTTGTAGCAAGATCAATATATAAATCGTTCTTTTCTTCAAGTGAGTGATCGACACGAAACCACTCGAGCGGCATCGAAAATTGACGTTCTTCAATTTGTCCATTAGAAAAAGCTTTTAAAAGACGCTCAATATCTTGGAAGTTTTCACTAAACAATTCTCGGGCAAATTCTGTCGTTACATCTTGCTTTAAGGTGTGTGGTGGTTTGAACGAACTAATCGATGTGATTTGTGGCATAACAGTCACCTAACTTTACTTTTTAAGTTTCAGTTACGTTATAATTTCCAATTTATTCTTCGGTTATGTAAGTTGAAAAACATTTTCGTAACAACTGTAAATGAAGCAAATGAGCTTGAAGTGGAATTATTATACAATTTGTCCACTCCAGGCGGACAAAAAGGGGGTAAATGTCTTTTTGGGGTGTCTGACACCGATAAATGTGAAAATAAATTTCATAAATTTATAATATAAATCAAAAAAAATTCGAAAAAACCTAGAAAAAAGAAATTTTATTTCGTATAATTAAATTAACAAAAAATATTTTTTCTTTTATAAAAGGGGGAACTAAAATGATTCACGGTGTGATTCCAGCAGTACTGACACCTTTTACTGCTCGTGGTGAAGTAAATGAAAAGGCTTTACGTGAATATGTTGATTTTTTAATTGATAAAGGCGTTCACGGATTATTTCCGTTAGGAACGAATGGATCAGGGCCACTTATGTCAGTAGAAGATCGAAAAAAAGTGATTTCAATCGTTGTTGAGCAAACGAATAAACGCGTACCTGTGATAGTTCATACTGGAGCGATTTCTACATCAGAAACAATCGAAGTTACTGTACATGCCCAAAAAGCAGGGGCTGATGCTGCAGCAATTGTTACTCCATGGTATTTCCCACATGATGATGTTTCATTACATTTGCATTTTTCAGCAGTTGCTGAAGCTGTTTCAAATCTTCCAATCTATTTATATAACATTCCAGGAAATGCAAAAAATGATTTAAAACCTAAGCTTGTAAAAAAACTAGCTGAGAAACATTCGAACATTAAAGGTATTAAAGATAGCTCTAAAGATTTAGCAAGATTACAAGATTACATTGCCGCTTTAGGAGAGGGTTATGACGTAGTTGTGGGAACTGACGCTTTAGTTTATCCAGCTCTAGCCATGGACGCAACAGGCGTAGTCTCGGCGGTTGGTAATTGTTTCCCTGAACTGATGGTAGAGTTGTACGAAGCATACAAAGCCGGAGACTTAGCCAAAGCAAAAAAATTACAATACCGTGCAAATCAAGTTCGTGACGTCCTAAAATTAGGTTCATATATCACACCTTATTATGAAGCATTAAAATTTCGAGGCGTTGATGTAGGTGAAGTAAAACTTCCGTTACGACCATTAACTGAAACAGAAAAAGAAAATTTGAAAAACGGTTTAACAAACCTTAACTTACTATAAAAAGGGAGACGATCAACGATGGAAAATAAAATTTCACAAATTGCCCCATATACGAGAGCGATTTTAAAGGCACACTTATGTTCATGTGGTGTCGACTATAAAAGTATGGATAAACCAGTCATTGCCATCGCCAACTCTTGGAATGAAGTCGTTCCAGGTCATGTGCACTTAAGAGAACTTGCAGAGCGTGTAAAAAAAGGTGTTCGTGAAGCGGGCGGCTTACCGCTAGAATTTAATACGATTGCTGTTTGTGACGGGATTGCACAAGGTCACGAAGGGATGAAATATTCATTACCGAGCCGTGAGACAATCGCTGATAGTGTAGAGATTATGGTTAAAGGTCATGGCATGTTTGATGGAATGGTCGTTTTAAGTTCTTGTGACAAAATTGTTCCAGGAATGATGATGGCTGCCGGGCGCCTGAATTTACCTTCTATAGTCGTTTTAGGTGGGGTAATGCCAAACCATATTAAACCGTACGAATCTAAAGCGGCGAGAAAAGACTTTTTAGCAGGAAAGCTAGATGAAGAAGGATTAGTAAAAATTACAAATGAATATTATCCGAGTGCTGGTGCTTGTCCGTTCCTAGGGACGGCGAATACGATGCAAGGACTTTCTGAGGCACTTGGAATGGCACTTCCAAAAACGTCTTGGATGCAAGCTTTATCAGACGAACAATTAGATGCCGCTGAAGAAGCTGGTCGTCAAGCGGTTGAATTAGTGAAAAAAGGCATCACTCCTAAAGACATTATGACGAAAGAAGCGTTTGAAAATGCGATTTCGGTATTACTAGCAATGGGTGGTTCGTTAAATGCTTGTT
>SKOL01000765.1 GCA_007120055.1 Anaerobacillus sp. | reverse complement strand
GGCTTGGCAATGTTGGCCAGGCGAATTATGCAGCAGCAAAAGCTGGGGTAGTAGGCTTAACGAAAACGGCAGCACGCGAATTAGGGCGAAAAGGTGTTACTGTAAATGCTATTTGTCCAGGGTTTATTGATACTGATATGACAAGAGGAGTTCCAGAGAAGGTTTGGGATCTGATGATTTCTAAAATCCCTATGGGAAGAGCTGGATCACCTGAAGATGTTGGAAATTGTATAGCTTTCCTTTCTTCAGACCAAGCTTCCTATATTACTGGTGAAGTCATCAATGTTGGTGGCGGAATGGTTCTTTAAGTTTGAACCTTTATCTAAAAGCAACAATGAAAAGGAGGGGAACGTGTTGATAGAAAAAAAATCAACAGCAAAAGACATCGTTTCTCAAATAAAAGACGAGAGCACATTAGCAGTTTGTGGCTTTACCCTCATGGGTGCGTGTGAAGAAATCTTAAGAGAAATTGAATGTAACTTTTTAGAAAATGGAAAACCGAATAATTTAACGTTATTTCATGGGGCTGGCCATAGTGATACAGTCAATGGAATTGAACATTTAGCACATAAAGGATTAATTCGACGTATTATCGGGTCGCATTGGGGTTTAGCTCCAAAATGGAGAGAATTAATTAATCAAAATGAAGTCGAAGCTCATTGTCTGCCGCAAGGTCAAATTACACATTTATTTAGAGCGATGGCATCAGGGAAACCTGGTAACTTTACAAAAGTTGGCTTAGGAACATTTATTGATCCAAGACTCGAAGGTGGAAAGGTTAATGAGAAAGCTGCAAAAAGCGAAGGGTTTGTAGATTTAATTAACATAAAAAACGAAGAATACTTGTTTTATAAAGAAATTCCGATTGATATTTGTATTATTCGTGGAACAACAGCTGACGAGCTCGGAAATGTAACAATGGAAGATGAAGCTCTTAAATTGGAAGCGATCTCCCTTGCTCAAGCAACTAAGAGATTTGGTGGTAAAGTAGTCGTTCAAGTGAAAAATTATGCGAAGCGTGGAACACTTCCACCGAAAGAAGTTGTCGTTCCTGGAATTTATGTTGACCATATTGTTGTAGCTGAAAATCCGGCCGAAACTCATCGTCAAACATCTAGTACTGTATATAACCCTGTTTATACAGGAGAACTAAAAGTTCCGATTGCTGAAGCTGAGCCTTTGGAGTTAAGCGTACGAAAGATTGTAGGACGACGCGCAGTTAGGGAGCTTTTCCCAGATGCTATTGTAAACTTAGGAACAGGTATTCCAGGCGATATGATTGGTCCAGTTTCAAGTGAAGAAGGCATTTTGGATGATATTCATTTAACGATAGAATCAGGTGCTATCGGCGGGGTTCCAATGGGTGGAACTGACTTTGGTATCACAAAGAATGCAGATGCCATTATTGAACATCCATATCAGTTCGACTACTACTGTGGTCGTGGTGTAGATATTACCTTCATGGGAACTGCTGAAGTCGATATATTAGGGAATGTCAATGTAAGTCGATTTGGAACTAGAACTGTTGGCTGTGGTGGTTTCATAGAAATTACCCAAAATGCTAGAAAAGTAGTGTTTTGCTCAACATTTACTGCTGGTGGTTTAGAGGTTGAGGTACAAGCTGGGAAACTTAAAATTATTAATGAAGGAAAATCGAAGAAATTCATTAGCCAAGTTAACCAAGTAACCTTTAGTGGTGCGATAGCACAACAAAAAGAACAAACTGTTCTTTATGTAACAGAAAGGGCTGTTTTCGAATTGACCCAGGATGGTGTAGTGCTAATAGAGATTGCTCCGGGAATTGATATTGAGAGAGACATTCTTAATCAAATGGAGTTTAAACCGATCATTTCACCTCATCTAAAGGAAATGGATGCAGCTATTTTTAATCATGAATCAATGGACTTTAAAAATGAGTTTAGTAGAAAAATTGTAGCATTTGTATGATTTGCTAAAGTGTTTTATTTTGAGAGAGAAAAAATTATTTTCACTCTCTTAAATAAATGATTTGTAAGCGTTTAAAAAAAACTAGGGGGACTAACAATGAAGAAAATGAAGAAAAAGTTAATTTTAGCTTTATCGCTGGCAACTGCTTTGGTTTTGTCAGCATGCGGAAGTGATGGGGCTTCAAGTGGACAAACTGGAGAAGCAAAAGGTGCAAATGAAGAATTCACTAAAGTTTTTGACGTAAGCATACCATTAGGCGTGGATTCCCACCATGATATTGGTATTCAAAAGTTCGGTGAAGAATTAGAAAGATTAACAGACGGAAGACTTTCAGTGAGAACTCACTATAATAATGCTTTAGGTGGAGAACGAGAAGTGGTTGAGGGTATGTCAATTAATTCGATCGATATGGGTATGTCATCAACTGGACCATTAGGTGGATTTGTACAAGATTTCTTTATGTTTGACTTACCTTATCTAATTAATGATAGAGCGCATGCATATGCTGTACTTGAAAGTGAAATTGGTGATAGATTAGCAGAAAAACTTGCAGAGACAGCTAACGTAAAAGTTTTAGGTTGGATGGAAAATGGCTTCCGTCATAACACAAACAATATTCGACCTCTAAATTCACCTGAAGATTTAAGAGGAATTAACCATCGTACTCAAGAAAGTGAAGTTCAAGTAGACACATGGACAGCTCTAGGAGCAAATGCAACACCAATGGCATGGCCAGAAGTATATACTGCATTACAACAAGGGGTTATGGATAGTCAAGAAAACCCATTACCAACAATTTATGATGTTAAATTCTTTGAAGTTCAAAAATATTTAAACTTAACGCAACACGTATACCATCCAGCTCCATTATTAATGAGTAAAGTACTATTTGATTCACTTTCTGCTGCTGATCAAGAAGCTATTATGGAAGCAGCAGCAATTGCAACAGATGTTCAACGTGAGGCTAGTGAACAGCAAGAAATTGAAATGAAAGAAAAATTAGCTGAATTAGGAATGACAGTAACTGAGCCAGATCTTGATCTCTTTAGAGAAGCTGTAATTCCTGTTTATGAAAAGTGGGCACCAAGAATTGGTGAAGATTTGATCGAATCAGTAAGAAACTTTGATTATTAATTATTAATGTAAAGTTAAAAGGGTGGTTCTAAAACCACCCTTTTAATGAAATTAAGGAGGTGTGGGCATGCCAATAGTTCTAAAACAGTTTATACGAATTGTTGACGTTATAAACAAAATTATTGGATGGGTGCTAGCTTTAGCCCTAGGGGTTATGACAGTATTAATTTTTTGGCAAGTATTTGCTCGTTATGTTGTTGGAAATTCATTAACTTTTTCCGAAGAAGTTTCTCGTTTTTTGATGATTTGGATGACATTTTTAGGTGCAGCATATGCCATTAGACAAGGAACATTAATTGCAGTTGATATATTACCAGATTTCACAAAAGGTAAATTAAGTAAAGCTATTAAAATTACTTCTTATTTAGTTGCACTAATATTTTATTTTGTTCTAATTAAATTTGGATGGGAAATGTCACAATCCGTTTCTTTCCAAACATCTCCAGCTATTAGTATATCAATGTTCTGGCCAATGCTTGCGACTAGTGTAGGTGGAGTACTTATGTTTATAAATACGATTGCTGTTTTAATAGAAGAAATTTTCAGAAAGGAGGAGTAAAATGATTGCTTTACTTTTTATTTCATTACTTATTTTTTTCGCATTAAGTGTTCCGATTGCGATTTCACTAGGCTTGGCGACAACTTTAGTTGTATGGCAAGGGGAGATTTTTTCGCTCCAAGTTATAGCTCAACAAATCTTTAACTCAATGAATTCGTTTCCACTAATGGCGATCCCATTCTTTATCTTAGCGGGTTACTTAATGCAATCTGGTGGAATTTCCGAGAGGTTAATAAATTTTGCAAGTGCTTTAGTAGGTCATATCACCGGTGGTCTAGCGATGGTAGCTATCGTTACCTCGATGTTTTTTGCAGCGATTTCCGGATCAGGTGCTGCAACAACTGCTGCGATTGGAGCCATTCTTATTCCAGCAATGATTGCCAAAGGTTATGATGCTAGGTATGCGAGTGCAAATCAAGCAGTATCTGGTGCTTTAGGAGTTATTATACCACCAAGTATTCCATTAATCTTATATGGTATTGCAGCTCAAGTATCTGTAGGGGATATGTTTATTGCTGGTATAATTCCAGGAGTGTTCGTTACATCATCCTTATTGATCGCGGCTTATATTGTAGCTAAAAGAAAAGGCTATGTAGGTATTGAAAAAGTTAGTTTTAAAGATACACTGATTGCTTTTAGAAAAGCGATATTATCATTATTAATGCCAGTCATCATTTTAGGTGGTATTTATGGTGGTATCTTTACACCAACGGAAGCAGCGGTGATTGCTGTAGCCTATTCTTTAGTTATCGGAGTATTTGTTTATCGATGTATTAACATTTTCGACTTAGCAGAAATATTCAAGAAATCAGCAGTGACGACTTCGATTGTTATGATTGTTATTGGGACTGCAGGCTTGTTTAGTTTTGTACTAAATCGTTTAGGTGTTCCGACACTCATATCAGAATTCTTTTTAAATATTACAACAAGTGTAGTTGTATTTTTGATTTTAGTAAATCTTTTATTACTTATCACAGGAATGTTTATCGAAGCTGCAGCGGCAATTTTAATCCTTGTACCAATCTTATTGCCAGTTGCCATCAGTTTAGGAATTGATCCGGTTCATTTTGGAATTATCATGGTTGTTAATTTAGCGATTGGAATGATTACTCCACCTGTAGGAATTAACTTATTCGTTGCATCGCAAATATCCAAAATAAAATTAGCCACAATATCCAGGGCAATTATTCCGTTTATAATTATTCTGTTTGTCAACGTGCTCGTTATAAGCTTTCTTCCGTTCATGTCTACATGGCTTCCATCTTTATTAAAATAGTAAAGGTTTAAATTATTTATGAATTAGGTTAGTTATGGCGCTCGAACATTAGAAAGATATAAAAATCTGGGGGATTGGAGTGAAGCATATGGAACGCGTAGCGATTTTAGGTGCAAATTTGCAATTAAAACAAGATTTATATCAAAAATTAGATGGTTTATGGGGAGAGAGGTTATTTTAGCAAGTAATACGTCGGCACAGGGTTATCGCCGCTAAAACGTTTTGTATCTTCATCAGATATAGTTGCGACAGCGGTTTTCCTTGCTTCTGATCAAGCGATTGGAATAACTGGTGAGGATATAAATGTAAGTGCAGGAGTTGTAATGTATTAATTTAAACAATTACTAAATTAAACATTTTTGCTTAGTGTTTTCCAAGGAAATGAATATAATTTAAATTTTATCTCATTCATAGAATATAAGTTTTAGAGGAGGAAATTACAATGGAAATTAAAGAAGTTGCCGTAATAGGTGCAGGCCTTATGGGGGCAGGAATTGCCCAAGTAGTTGCAGAAGCCGGCTTTAAAACAAATTGGATTGATATTTCAAGGGAACAACTGGATAAGGGAAAAGAAAATATCGAAAAACTACTTCAAAGAAAAGTAGATAAAAATAAAATATCTTTAGATGAAAAAGAAAAAACATTATCATTGCTAAATGACTTTACAGATATGTCAGCAATTGCAAATTCAGATATTGTTATAGAAGCTGTGCCTGAGAATTTAGATTTAAAGAAAAAAGTATTTAAACAGATTAATGAATTTTCAAAAAATAGTGCTGTTTTAGCCTCTAATACGTCAGCATTATCAATCGCGGCTATTGGATCAGTTATTCAAAAACCTGAAAGATTTATAGGAACTCATTTCTTCTATCCAGCACCGGTTTTTAAGTTATTAGAAGTAACACCAAGTATACTCACATCACAAACTACAATTGATACGATGATGAACTTTGGTGAAGCGATTAACAAACGCCCTGTCC
>SKOL01000742.1 GCA_007120055.1 Anaerobacillus sp. | reverse complement strand
GACTGTATAGACAAAGGGGAAAGTGAATAATCTGTCTAGGTGCATAAAAACTTAATTTTATATTATGAAACGCCAAACACTTTAAAAGTTGTTAGTTTAGAAACTACTTTGAAGATCTATAGATTAAAAGAATAAGTTGTTCAACTCTGTCTAAATACATAAAAAAACATAATTTTATATTATAAAACTTTAAAGTTTTATATATTTATTTCAAGTTAAAGTCTATTAAGTTTTGAAAATCTAGTTTTATATGATAAAACTAGATTTAGTGATTAAGTTAAGGGGGGATGTTTCGGGGAGTGTTCTTTTTTGCTTGATTTGTAAACGGTTAAATTAAACATTAGGGGGAGAATGAAATGAAGAAAAAACTTTTAGGATTAATAATGGCTATGGTTTTAGTAATAGTTTTAGCAGCTTGTGGTGGTGACAGTAGTGAGCCAACATCAGGTAACAACGCAAATAATAATGGTACTTCTAGTGAAAATAATGAAAGCGCTTCAAATGGATCAGGGGAACAGCGGACTTTACGTGTAAGTATCGGCGTTAATGATCGTCATCCACAATATGAGGGTGCTATGAAATTTAAAGAGTTAGTTGAAAGTCAAACAGACGATTTTAATATCGAAGTGTATCATTCAGGTCAAGTGGCTGATGACCGTGCAGCTATTGAAATGCTTCAATTCGGAACGTTAGAAATTACAATTCCATCAACTTCTCCACTAGTTAACTTTGTTAAAGAATACGGAGTATTCGATTTACCGTTTACAATTCCAAATGAAGAAGTGGCTGATGCTGTGTTAGATGGACCATTTGGTGATAAAATGTTTGATCTTCTTGAGCCACAAGGTGTAGTTGGTTTAGCTTGGTGGGAAAATGGCTTCCGTAACTTAACGAACAGTGTTCGTCCTGTAGAAAGTATTGATGATCTTTCTGGATTAAAAATTCGTACGATGGAAAACCAAATTCATTTAGATGCTTGGAGAGAGTTAGGAGCTAACCCTTCACCGATGGCGTTCCCTGAATTGTTTGCTGGTTTACAACAAGGGACGATGGATGGACAAGAAAATCCATACCCAACAATCTTATTAAGTAACTTCTATGAAGTTCAAGATTATGTGTCTGGAACAAACCATGTTTATACACCATTTATCTTCTTATTCAGTAAACAGATTTGGGATACTCTTACTTCTGAACAGCAAGAAATTATTACAGATGCTGCAGTAGAAGCGGGTAAATATAACCGTCAAAGAAATCGTGAAGTCGCAATTGAAAGTTTAGAAGCTTTACAAGAGAATATGCAATTTAGTGAAATTTCACCAGAAGAGCTTCAACGCTTCCAAGATGGAGTATTATCTGTAATTGACAAGCATGCTGATAGTATCGGTAGAGAAATTGTTGATGAATACTTAGCTGAAATTCAAAAAGCCCAGTAAAAAGTACAATTAATGAAACTTAAAATGGGGCGATTAATCGTTTATTCGCCCCGTTTTCTTCAATAGTTACAACGCATGTACCATCCGGAAGGAGGTCAAGGGATGAAAATAGTAAAGTGGCTCGATGAACATTTTGAAGAAGTCTTAATTGTCGTTTTATCTACCATAATGGTTGTTGTTATCTTTTTACAAGTGTTTATGCGATATGTCATGGAAAGCTCATTATCATGGTCGGAGGAGTTAGCAAGATACAGTTTTATATGGCTTGTTTATATTGGTATTAGTTATGGTGTTAAAAAACAACGACATATTAAGGTAGATGCGTTTTTATTATTATTTAAAGATAAAGGTAAACTTATTTTTAATATTATTGCAAATTTTTTATTTTTAGCTTTTGCTATTTTTGTTGTTATTTATGGATATACGATAACAGAGAGATTTCTAGAGTTTGGACAAAAATCACCAGCAAACCAAATTCCGATGGCCTTAATTTATTTGGCAGCGCCATTTGGGATGGCATTAACTTCTATTCGGTTGATCCAAAACATAATTAAACAATTTAAAACGTTATTTGGTAAAGGTGATTTCACGGTCAAAACTGAGTTAGAGCGCCTTAGAGAGGATTAAGGGGGGAGAGTATGACTACAGCAATATTATTTGGAGCGTTTGCTTTATTTTTAATCTTAAGTGTCCCAATTGGGATTGCTCTTGGATTAGCGACGCTAATAACTTTAATTATTACTGGCTCCTTACCAATAGATTTTTTAGTAATGGGCTTAATTACTGCAGTTGATTCGTTTCCATTACTAGCGGTTCCGTTCTTTATATTAGCTGGGGAAATAATGGGGAGAGGTGGAATTTCTGACCGGCTCTTTAATGTAGCGAATTCATTAGTAGGTAATAAGACCGGTGGTTTTGCCATTGCAACAATTATTACTTGTATGTTTTTCGCAGCAATTTCAGGGTCTGGACCTGCTACCGTTGCAGCGATCGGTGGAATTATGATCCCGGCGATGGTTCGTCAAGGGTACGACAAAAAATTCTCAACTGCGGTAGTAGCAGCTGCAGGATCATTAGGAGTTATTATTCCACCAAGTATTCCGATGGTTATTTATGGAGTTGTAGGTAGTGTCTCGATTGGAGATATGTTTATAGCAGGGGTTATTCCTGGGTTATTTGTAGGATTATCATTAATGGTTTATGCGTATTTTCATTCACGCAAGCATGGCTATACTGGCACTGGTGAAAAAACTTCCATTAAAAATATTGCAAAATCTACATGGGATGCCAAGTGGGCATTACTGATTCCAATTATTATTTTAGGCGGGATTTATGGAGGTATTTTCACACCGACAGAAGCTGCTGTAATTGCAGTCGTATACGGTTTGTTTGCCGGTTTAGTGTTGTATCGTGAGCTTAAAATTAAAGAGTTACCAAGTATATTAATAAATTCTGGGTTAACGACTGCGACAATTTTAATTATCGTAGGAACGGCAACTGCTTTTGGGCGCCTACTTACAATGGAACAAATACCAAATCAAATTGCTCAATGGATGCTATCTATCTCTGAAAATCCGATTGTTATCATTTTATTAATTACACTTTTATTATTAATAGTTGGTTGTTTCATGGATACTTTAGCGGCGATTATTATTTTAACACCAATATTATTACCGATTGCACTAAGTATTGGGTATGATCCTATTCATTTTGGGATAATTATGGTTGTTAACTTAGCGATTGGTTTTATTACGCCGCCATTAGGAGTAAATTTATTTGTAGGTTCTGGTATATCGGGCTTATCGATAGAAGCTATATCTAAAGCGATTGTTCCATTTTTCATAGCGATGTTACTGACATTAATCGTGATCATTTTATTACCACAGTTATCACTATACTTATTAAATTTTAAATCTTAAACCTTCCTACCCCATTATTTCCGTAGTGTTAATGTTAAATAGTGCGGGTAGGACTAGATATGAAGAACATCACTTATGATTTTGGTTTCATTTTAAAACGCTGTTTTATATTATAGTTTTATTTTAAAAACGATTACTAGATAGATTAATAAGGGAGGAGGACGCAAATGGACATTTTACAGAAGCTACTCAAAGATATACCGGTACCAAAAATGGCGAAAGTTGAACAAATATTCCATGCCCCTGAAATCGAAGACGTTGCGGCAGAGGTACATAAGGCAATTAATCATGCTGAAGTTCTAAGTCGCGTTTCGAAAGGGGAGCGTGTCGCGATTGCTGTCGGCAGTAGAGGTATAGCTGATATTGATGTTTTAACAAGAGAAGTGGTAACGGCGGTAAAATCCATTGGTGGCGAGCCTTTTATCGTCCCTGCAATGGGGAGTCATGGTGGAGCAACAGGTGAAGGTCAAAAGGAAGTGTTGGAAGAATTAGGGGTAACAGAGGAATCTGTTGGTGCACCTATAATCGCTAGTATGGAAGTAGTGAAAGTAGGAGAATTGCCGAATGGTTTACCTGTTTATGTTGATAAACATGCTTATGAGGCTGATCAAGTAATTATTATTAATCGAATTAAAGCTCATACTGCTTTTCGAGGTCCTGTAGAAAGTGGATTGTTAAAAATGCTAACAATAGGTTTAGGAAAGCAAAAGGGAGCTGAAGCAGCGCATTTATATGGGTTTAAACATATGGCGGATCATGTTCCAGAAATGGCAAAGATTATGCTTAGCAAAATTAACTTCCTATTCGGGCTAGGATCCATAGAAAACGCATATGATCATATCGCAAAAATCGTTGCCCTTCCAGCAGAAAAAATTATTGAAGAAGAACCCAATCTTTTAATAGAAGCGAAAAGTTTAATGGCAAAGCTCATGTTTGACAAAATTGATGTGCTTGTCGTCGATGAAATAGGTAAAGATATTTCAGGAGATGGGATGGATCCTAATATTACAGGCCGTTACGCAACACCATATGCCACAGGGGGACCTGATGTAATGAGGATTGTTGTATTAGGTTTAACTACTAAAACACACGGTAATGCCAATGGCTTAGGAATGGCTGATATAACTACAAAAGCAGTAGTTGATTCAATTGAATGGCATAAGGGATATGCTAATTCATTAACTAGTACGGTAACAAACGTCGTAAAAGTGCCTATGTTTATGGAAACCAACGAATTAGCGGTTAAGGCTGCGATTAAAACATGTAATGCATTTGATCTCAATAAATTAAAAGTTGTTCGCATTAAAAATACGTTAGATATAAAAGAAATATGGGTGTCTGAAGCTCTACTTGAAGAAATAAAAGAAAAAGATCAATTTAAAGTATTAAGCGAGCCTACTGTCATGAATTATTAGGCGGATAATGGATGCTATATCTATATAGTGTACTAATTATCGCATATCTCTTTTCATTGTTTATTGATTGGATTGTACTAGAGTATAGCGTCGGTGTCTTAGCGATAGTAGCTTTTATTGCATCTTTCAAAGGGGCCAAAAAACTATATCAAGTAACGAGTACCGCCTTTCTTATTGTTGGGATAATATTATTTCCGTCCACAGAAAAGCACTTTACTGAGGTTCCGTTTTTTATGACCTCAACGATGATTATATTAGCTATTTTCTTTGTATTGCCATTCATAAATAGCATTATCGTTGTTGGGAGGTATGACAAAAGTGTCAATAAACTTTTGAAAGCGAGAGTAAATCATTTAGGTCAATTATATTATCGGGGTTCGATTGTTAGTTTTTTGCTAGGAACATTTTTAAACATAAGTACTTTACCTCTTGTTCAAAATGTATTGCATAAAAACTTAGCTACTTTTACAAGAAAACTAAGGAATATATTTATTAGTAGAGCAATGTTAAGAGGTTATGCTCTATGTCTAGTGTGGAGCCCGATGGAAATTATGGTTGCGATTACGATCGATATTACTGGCGCGAGCTACTTAAGGTTGTTACCTTGGTTATTGTTATTTTCTTTCCTTCTCCTTTTTATCGATTGGCTTTTAGGATGGAAGTATAAAAAATATACTGTGGATATTGCCCAAAATCAGTCGGTTGAAATAAATTTATCTTTAATTAAAAAGGTAATTACGATGTTGATTTACCTAGTTATTTTTATCGTAGCTATTTTATCTTTAAAAGAATGGCTACAATTAAACTTTTTAACTGCGGTAACTCTTGTCATTGTGCCTTATTCAATTTTTTGGGCTATAGCAATTAGGCGCCTAAGATCATTTATTAAGTATAGTATCCCGGTTTGGAAGGAACGAACGATTGGATTAAAAAATTACATGGTTCTTTTTATAGCTGTAAGTTTTTTCGTAACAGTATTAAATCAATCAGGATACATGTTAGTTTTACAACAACCTTTAGAACTATTAGCAAAGCATCCAATTTTCTTGTTTTTTTCTATTCAGTGCTTATTTTTACTGTTGGCAATGATTGGTTTTCATCCACTCGTTACGATTAGTATTTTAGGGGAGTTACTACAACCATTTGTTTAT
>SKOL01000608.1 GCA_007120055.1 Anaerobacillus sp. | reverse complement strand
CAACCAGGAGATGAGGCTACAGGTGAAGCAGGAGACTTTTCTGTAAGAATGGTAACCGACGTTGGTGGTGTTGATGATCGTTCTTTTAACGAATCAGCATGGGAAGGCTTACAAAGTTTTGGAGAAGATTTCGGAGTAGATGTAAATTACTTACAATCTGGCGACGCAGCTGACTATCAACCTAACTTAAACAGACTTGTGCGTGAAGGGCATGACATCGTTTATGCGATTGGTTTTTTAATGGCTGATGATGTTCGAACAATTGCTGAACAACAACCAGACGCACAACTCGCCATCGTTGACTCAGTAGTTGAAGGTGCTGATGGCAATCCTTTAGAAAACGTTGCACATATTACTTTTAAAGAACATGAAGGATCATTTTTAGTTGGAGTTGTAGCAGGATTACAAACTGAAACGAACACCGTTGGCTTTATCGGTGGAGTAGAAAGTGGTTTAATCAAAAAGTTTGAGAACGGTTTTAAAGCTGGGGTTAAGGCAGTAAACCCAGACGCTAACATTATTGTTCAATATGCAGAGTCGTTCAATGATGCAAGTCGTGGACAAGCGATTGCTGGAACAATATATGGACAAGGCGCAGATATTATTTATCATGCAGCTGGTGGTACTGGTAATGGTCTTTTCACAGAGGCACAAGAGCGTAGTAGAGCAGGTGAAAATGTTTGGGCAATTGGTGTTGACCGCGATCAACATGAGCAAGGAATGCCTGAAAATGTAACATTAACTTCAATGATTAAACGTGTAGACCAAGCGGTTTATCAAGTTTCAGAAACAACAATGAATGGTGAATTCCCTGGTGGACAAATTGTAGAGTTTGGTTTAGAAGAAGACGGGGTTGGTATTGCTGAAACAACTGAAAACGTAACAGAAGAAAGTTTACAAGCTGTCGAAGATTACAAAAATCAAATTCTTGAAGGTGAAATTGAAGTACCTGCAACAGATGAAGAATACGAAGCGTTCATTCAATAATTAAATATAATGGATAATGGGGCTGTCCTAAAATAAGTGTCAGACACCGTTAGGCACCGAAGTATTGATGGACGTAAATTTTTTTCGTCTATTGATAGTAGTTCCGCCTGGTGTCAGACACTTATGGGACAGCCCTTGTTAAATAATTGTATATTTTTTGGCTTTATAAGTTAAATTAAGTAAGAAATTAATAATGCAATTAACGTTAGGAGTGTTTCTGTTGAATAACGTGATTGAAATGAATAATATCAGGAAAGAATTTCCTGGTATTGTTGCCAACGATAATATTACACTCCAGCTGCGGCAAGGAGAGATTCATGCACTTCTGGGGGAAAATGGAGCAGGGAAGTCCACGTTAATGAATATATTGTTTGGGCTTTACCAACCGACAAAAGGGGAAATAAAGGTTCGAGGGGAAATAGTAAATATTACTGACCCTAATGTTGCTAACCAACTAGGAATTGGCATGGTTCACCAACATTTTATGCTTGTTGATAATTTTACGGTCGCTGAAAATATCATTTTAGGAGCTGAACCTAAAAAGGGCGGCAAAATTGATATTAAAAAAGCAGAAAAAGATGTACTTGAATTATCGGAAAAATATGGGTTGAAAGTAGATCCTCGAGCAAAGATAGAAGACATTTCTGTCGGAATGCAACAGCGTGTTGAGATTGTAAAAACGTTGTACCGTGGTGCTGAAATTTTAATTTTTGATGAGCCGACAGCAGCTCTTACACCACAAGAAATAACTGAACTTATTCAAATTATGAAAGCGTTAGTCAAAGAAGGGAAATCGATCATTTTAATTACTCATAAATTAAAAGAAATTATGGCTGTATGTGATCGTTGTACCGTGATCAGGCGCGGAAAAGGGATTGGGACAGTGGAAGTTGCTGAATCTGATCCTGATTCACTAGCGGCAATGATGGTTGGTCGTGAAGTTAACTTTACGGTTGAGCGTGAAGAAGCGAAGCCGAAGGAACCTGTTTTGAAAGTGAATGATTTAGTTGTTCAAGACGTAAGGAAAGTACCAGTCGTCAATGGTCTTAATTTAGAAGTGAAGGCGGGCGAAATTTTAGGCATTGCCGGAGTAGACGGCAACGGTCAGTCTGAATTCATTGAAGCAATTACCGGTCTCAGGAAAATTGACAGTGGGAAGATCACGTTAAATGACAAAGATTTAACGGCATTAAAGACAAGAAAAATCACTGAATCTGGAGTCGCTCACATCCCTCAAGACCGCCATAAACATGGTTTAGTTCTTGATTTCTCAGTTGCTGAAAATATCGTGTTACAAACATATTATCAAAAACCGTACTCTAAAAATAAGATCATGAATTTTCCAGCTATTACTAAAAAGGCAAATGAACTAATTGAAGAGTATGACGTTCGTACTCCAAGTGAACATACACAAGCCCGTGCACTTTCTGGTGGTAACCAACAAAAAGCTATCATTGCCAGAGAAATTGACCGTTCTCCTGATTTATTGATTGCGGCTCAACCTACACGCGGCTTAGATGTTGGGGCTATTGAATTTATTCATCGAAAACTGATTGAAGAGCGTGATAAGGGACGAGCGGTTTTACTTGTTTCACTAGAACTAGACGAAGTATTAAACGTTAGTGATCGAATTGCTGTTATTTATGAAGGGAAAATTGTTGCCTTCGTAGACCCTAAGGAAACAGATGAAAAAGAATTAGGTTTACTTATGGCTGGTGGTAAGAGTAAGAGAGTAGGTGAAGCACAATGATTCACAAATGGTTAAATGACAGAGCAACCAACATTTTAGTTCCTATATTGGCAGTTCTTCTAGGGATACTTGTTGGGGCAATCATCATGCTATTTATCGGTCAAAACCCTATTACTGGCTATTGGGCACTATTATATGGTGCTTTTGGTGATGCCTATTACTTCGGTGAAATGCTCCGAATGATGACGCCACTCATTTTAGCTGGTTTAGCCGTTGCTTTTGCGTTTAGAACAGGTCTTTTCAATATTGGTGTTGAAGGGCAACTAATTGTTGGATGGTTTGCTTCTGTAACCGTTGGTGTATTAATTGAAGCGCCAATGATCATCCACTTACCATTAGCAATTTTAGCAGGTGCTTTAGCTGGAGCATTATGGGGGTTTATACCTGGATTTCTAAAAGCAAGATTTTATGTACATGAAGTTATTGTGACGATTATGTTAAACTATGTAGCTTTATACGTCTGTAACTATTTGATTCGTACATACTTATTAGTTCCAGGGGAGCGGACGGATCGAATTAGTCCTACTGCTTCTTTACAATCATTTTTCCTACAAGATTTAACCGATTTCTCACGTCTACATTACGGTTTTTTCATTGCGATAATTGCTTGTATCGTTCTATGGTTTATTTTATGGAAGACAACAATCGGCTTCGAACTACGGGCAGTTGGCTATAATAAGCATGCTTCTCATTACGCCGGGATGAATGTCAATAGAAACATCGTATTATCGATGGTTATATCAGGCGCATTCGCAGGTGTTGCTGGGGCAATGGAAGGTTTAGGAACGTTCGGATATATGTCGATTTTGTCAGGTTTTACGGGGACCGGATTTGATGGAATTGCGGTTGCATTACTAGGGGCAAATACATCGATTGGTGTATTTTTAGCAGCAGGTCTTTTCGGTGCTTTGAAGATTGGTGCACCAAATATGCAAGCTGCAGCTGGAATTCCACCAGAATTAGTCGATATCGTTATCGCTTTAATTATTTTCTTTGTAGCTTCTAGTTACTTAATTCGACTCGTTATTAACCGACTCCAAAAGGAGGAAAAATAAATGGGTGTAATGGATATTTTAGCATTAGTTGTGCCAGCGATGATTTTCCTAGCAGCGCCTCTTATTTTTACCGCACTAGGTGGTCTTTTTAGTGAACGGTCCGGGGTCGTTAATATAGGATTAGAAGGGTTAATGGTCATGGGTGCTTTTACAGCAATTTTGACTACTCTTTATTTAGAAGGTCTCGGTTTTGGGGCATGGTCACCTTGGCTTTCTTTAATAGTTGCAGTGATTGTAGGTGCTTTATTTTCCCTATTCCATGCTGTAGCTTCGATTACTTTAAAAGCGGATCAAATTGTAAGTGGTGTAGCTTTAAACTTCTTAGCTGTCGGTTTATCTGTCTTTTTAGTAAGAAATATTTTCGGGAGAGGTCAAACGGATTATATAGCAAATCGAATTTCTAGGGAAAATATTCCTGTTTTACGAGACATCCCGATTATTGGACCATTGTTTTTCGAAAGAGTTTACTACACATCGTTTATCGCGATTGCAGCAGCGTTTCTCGTCTGGTATATCGTGTTTTATACACCGTTCGGTTTACGCCTTCGTTCAGTAGGTGAGCATCCGATGGCAGCGGATACGATGGGAATTAGAGTAAACCGAATGCGCTATATCGGTGTCATGCTCAGTGGAGCTTTTGCTGGAATGGGTGGAGCCGTATTTGCTTTAACAACGGCAGGTAACTTTGCCGGCAATACGATTGTAGGACAAGGGTTTATGTCATTGGCCGCTTTAATCTTTGGAAAATGGCATCCTTTAGGTGCATTGGGAGCCGCTTTATTTTTCGGCTTAGCTCAATCGCTTAGTATTACAGGGCAAGCTATACCGTTTTTAGCGAACGTTCCTCAAGTCTATTTATTAATTGCACCATACGTCTTAACGATCCTTGCTTTAGCAGGCTTTGTTGGAAAAGCGGAAGCCCCTAAAGCGATCGGGAAACCGTATGAAAAAGGTAGTAGATAAGTGAATTTCATAATTCATTATTTTCGCCACGAAGATCAATATATATAGTTGCGTGAAAACCATTCGCAAACTATATATTGTGTGGTGTGGCTCGCTTTTGGTAATTATGAAATTCACTTAGGTAACAAGAAAATAATTTTTCGGGTTCTGTCCAGAAAGTGACACTACACGTTACTAATAAATATAGATTTTTCAACCGTCTATATTTTAGTTAGTTAGCTAACGGTGTAAGACACTTTCCTTTTGGACAGACCCTTTTTTTATTGCTCTTAATGATTCAGGCTGAAAAATCAACTGAGATAAAGTAGTTCTCAAATAATAGTGCTATTTTCTTATGCAGGGCAGAAAAAAACAAGGTACAATAGAAAGTACTAGAAAAAACGATACTTTAGTTGTGTTCTAGGTTTCTTCGAACTGAAAAAAATGAATCTGACTTTTTTACCGTCTATAAAGATCAGGAAGAAACTGAATAATTGTGTATTTTTTCTTACATAATGTCGTTTTTATGCCGATATGTAGTAAAAACATATATAATTTAAATGAATTTCATAATTCTATTTTATCGCCATTAAGTTCTATATGTAGTTGCGTTAAACCGTTCGCAACTACATATAGTTTCATATTGCTCAATTAAGGTAATTATGAAATTCACTTAATTAGTAACAATAAAGGAATTTGAGTTCAAGCTACTAGAGGAGATAGTGGTAATCAGCAAAGGGGACGAAAATTTTGAATGCAAAACATGTAAATGCAATTTGTCGAGCAACCGAATCGATACTTGTCAACCATTTTGGTGTTGAGGTAACACCGTTAAAACCTAGGGTACAACAAAATACTGTACCATCCAATCAAGTAGCTGTTATATTAGGTGTAAATGGACATATTAACGGACAAATTATTTGTACAATTGACATCCAAACCGCTAAAAAAATTGTTGGTGTGATGATGGGCGGAATGACGATTGAAGAGTTAGATGATATGGGCTGGAGCGCGATTCAAGAGTTCGGCAATTGGGTTGCTGGTACAACGGCAACGGAATTATCGAAAGAAGATGTTATGATCGACGTAACTCCACCAGTAATTAATGAAGGAACGTCAAACTTTCGCTCAACGAAGACATTTATTACTGTACCGTTAGAAACAAAAATTGGACTTATTGATGTTCATATTTCAGT
>SKOL01000661.1 GCA_007120055.1 Anaerobacillus sp. | reverse complement strand
TTTATCACTTCCATGCAAAAGATACGTATCTCGACCAAGCAAATATAAAAGTGAATGGAGTACTCGATACGAAACACTACAGTGAGATCCTCGATCGTTCTTGGACGTTCAGATCAGTTGGATACGGCCATGACGAAAAGATGTGGAAAGATATCATCAGTACTCTAAGAGCAGTTGGTTATGACTACGTTCTATCTATTGAACATGAAGACATGCTCGCATCAACTGATGAAGGATTAAAAAAAGCGATCACATTGCTAAAGCAATCGTTATTTAAAGAAAAATTAACAGAGATGTGGTGGGCTTAAACCTTTAAGTTAAAAGAAATACTCATTTTTAAGAGACCACTGAAAAACTTACGTTTTTAAAAAGTCTTAGAAATTAACAGAGTAAAAAAGACAGCTCAAATTCATTATTTTGAATTTCGGAGCTGTCTTTTTGTGTTATTTGATAATTTGTATCCCTATTTTTTGTTCATTAGTGTCAATATTCTTTTCACATTCACTGTAAAAATAGCCATTGCCCCTTGCAGTTGCATGCCAATTAGACCCGAGGATTCTGCAACATCGTACCCGTGTCTATGTTTTAATTCACTATTTTTAGCTTCTATTTTGTAACGCTCTTTCGACTTTTCTTTAAAATAGTCGCTCTCTTGAAACTTTATTTGTTCTGTGTGTATGTCTGATTTAATCGTGACAGAATAAGTTTTACTTTTAGCCCCTTCCTTATAACACCCGTCTTTAAAAGGGCATTGCTTACACTTTTCGATATCAAAGTAGTAGGTATGAGCTTGATTGGCAGCTACGCCTTTTTTCCCAGTTCTGGCTTTTCTTATTGCAAGATGACCTGCCTTACAAACATACATACCCGCATCTTTATTAAATTCAAACTCATCCTCTTTTTTGCGAAATCCTTGTGTTACAGAGGGGTTTAATTTAGCTACTAAATCTATTTCATTCGTATTAGCATACTCAATATTTCCTTTTTCCGAATACGCTGCATCACCAATTATTGCTTTTACTTCCAATCCAGCCCCTTTACTTTTTTCAACTAAAGTTTCTAAATGCTTCCCATCATTTTTTTCTCCCGTTGTAATAACTGCAGCTGTGATAATTCTTTCTTCACTCATTGCAAGATGTGTTTTATAGCCAAAAAATGAAGAGTCCGCTGTCTTATGGCCGACACGTGCATCAGGGTCATTGGATGTTTGGAGCTGTTCATTCATATCTTCGAGAGTTTCTTTTAATAGATTCACCTTTTCTTTTACTTTGGGATACTCACGGATTACTTCATTCTTTTCAACTACCTCCATAAGCTTCTGACAATATACAATTTCATCCTCAAGTACATCTGTATTAGATTTGGAAGGAAATTGATCCTTCATATTTTCATCAACTTGGTAAATAGCTTTTCGAAGCAACTTAGATTTTTCCATTAATATTTCTTTTGGAGACTTTTGGTTATATCGAGCCTTCGAGTGGGTCGCATCAACGATAACAGAATTACTTTTGATAATTTTCTTCTCAATCGCAATTTCTACGGTTTTATTTATAAGTAAGTCTAAAAGATTTACATCCTTTAAACGCAGTTTACGGAACTTAGTCAAAGAACTAGGATCAATGACTTCATCCTCAGGGGACATATCTAAAAAGTACTTAAACGACATATCGTACTTTGAACGTTCTACTATATCCACATCCGATAAATCGTGGATAGATTTTAGAAATAAATATTTAAACATACGAATTGGGTGAACAGCATTTCTTCCATTGTCGTGACAATAATTGTCCTTAAGTTCATTATATACAAAGGAAAAATCAATAAGTTCATTAATTTTTCGAAGCATGTTATCTTTGGGCACGATTATATCATATAGTGCCATATAAGGACTTAAACTCATTGCTTGTTGATTTGGAATCATCGTTAACACCCACTTCTTATTTGTTAATAAAATAATTCGACAAAAAAGCACCCTTTCCTTCTATTTTATGAAGGAAAGGGTGCTTTTGAGTTTGAAAGGGACTTTTTCAGTGCCCTCTAGGTAACTAGCTGTGCTTTTTTTTTTACCAGGAAAGCATAAAATTCTAGTAGTGATATTAGTTCGATATTGTGAAGTTTTTAAGTTTAGTGTAAGTGCAACGACGTCACTGCTTTAACCAGTCTACGAGTTTTCTTTAATAACTGAAAACCGTGCAATGCTGTGACTCGGGTAAAAATCTGTGAAGGTTTAAGGTTGTAAATAAAACTTGAAAGTGTGATTGATGTCATTAAAAAATAAAATTATTTGTGGTAAAATAAATAAAATTCTTCATTTTTTAACAGGTGGGTGCTGACTTTTGTCGAAATTTATTTTTAAAATTAAAAATTTAAAATATAGCAGCTCAGAGGGGAAAATTGAAAATTTTAATTTAAACCTTGAACGTAAAGAGATTCATGCAGTGATCGTCAAAAGTAGTTCTGACCAAAGAAATTTAATTGAAGCTTTATTAAATTATCACAAAAATCAAAATGTTAATGGAGATATTACCTTTAAAGGAGAGCGGGTTAGTGGTAATCTTTTTGATAAAAAAAATAAATTAGTATTGTTGCATCAAAAACCGCTATTAATTAATAACTTCTCTGTTGCGGAAAATCTCTCGTTAACAAATATGCCGACAATGAGCTTTCTACCATTTATTCATTGGGGGAAATTAAAAAAAAGAGCGAAAGGTATTTTGGAAAAACTAGATTTTAACATTAATGTTAAAACAAAAGTAAGTAAATTATCTTTAGAAGAAAAAAGAATCGTAAATATTTCTGGTGCGTTTTTAAAAAATCCAGAAATTATTGTTATGCATGAACCGATGGAAGGATTATCAGTTAATAATGCTTTAAAATTAAATAAAATTATTAAACAGTTTAAAGAAGAAGGCGGAAGCATCATTTATATTACTAAACAGTGGGAAGAAGCATTAAAGGTTTCAGACCATATTTCTATATATAATAAAGGGAAAATTGCTGGTGAAATGCCTGCCGAAATGGCAAAAGAAGATCCACAAAAACTAATAAAACTATTAGAAGATTATAATTACAAGGGAAATAACAAAGAGACAGAGAACGAAATTAAAAATGTTCTAGATGCTGTTTTTAAAGCGGCTGAGTTTTTAACTTCTGAGTATGAATTGAAAGATGTTTTATTATTACTAGCTAATGAAGTGACTAAAGTCATGCATGCTGATGGGGGCGCCATTAATTTAATTGATGAAACTACTTGGACTGTAATCGATAATTTTGAAATAAATAACAAAAATGAGACACAAGTACGGTTAAAAAAAGATGCTATAATAAAAATAGCAAAGCAAAACGATATATATTATGTAAACCAAAATGATAGAGAGTTCTATTCGTTATTTGAAAGTATCAGCAATGTAAAAACGTTCATATGTATTCCAGTGTTAGTGAGGTCTCAAGTAAGTGGGATCATACAGATTTTTTATGATGATTATTATGTTTATTCAAGAGATGAAAAAAAATATCTCTCTGCTTTTGCTCGTCATGCTGCTATAGCAATTGAAGGGACAAGATTACTCGGAAGGTCAGCCTTATTACAGGAAAGTCATCATCGGATTAAAAATAACCTTCAATCAATTGTTGGCCTTGTTACTTTACAAAAAAACTTTGTTCATAAAAACCCAGATCAATCAATCGATGATACATTAGATAATATTATTTATCGTGTAAAAAGTATTGCAGCAGTTCATGATCTATTGTCTAAAGATAAGTTAGGGAGAAGTATTATTAATGTTAAAGATATCGTTGAAGCGATTATTAAGTTTAATAATATTGATCCGAATATTACTATCAATTTAGAGCTGGATAATTTATTTATCCCATATAGTAAGGCAGCTTCTATTGCTTTAATTATTAATGAATTAGTCATAAATTGTTATAAATACGCTTTTAGCGAGCAAGAAGAAGGTTTGATTAACATTCACTGCAAACGGACGGATAAACTTATTTACTTATCTGTTAAAGATAATGGAATTGGACTTCCGAGAAACTTTGACGTAAATAAGTTAAATAGTTTAGGACTGTCTATTATCCAGGCTATTGTTACGAATGAGTTTAAAGGAAACTTGACTTTTAGATCAGAAGAAGGAACTTGCGTTGAAATCACATTCCCTGCAGATCGGATTTTTATAAATGTATCATAAAAATGATCAATAAAATATTAAATAGTAAAGATAAAATGGGGGGAGCATATGGATAAATCATTAAGAGTTTTACTTGCTGAAGATGAGTACTTATGTTTATTGGGGTTAAGGTCTAACATTGAAGAACTAGGACATACTGTCGTTGCCGAAGCGACTGATGGTATGTGTGCAGTTGAGCTAGCGTTAGAAAAAAAACCAGACCTAATTATTACCGACATTAATATGCCTACCCTCGATGGAATCGAGGCTATAAAAAAAATTAATGAAAAATTATTTATTCCTAGTATTATCGTTAGTGGCTATTATGATGAAAAGCTAATCAACAGAGCGACTCAGGAAGGTGTTCTTTATTATTTGATAAAGCCTATTGATATCAAAGAAATTAAAATTGCGATCAGTATTACAATAGCTCGATTTGAAGAATTTAAGAACCTGCAGCATGACCTAAAAGACACGAAAAAGGCACTAGAGGCACGTAAGTATATTGAAAAAGCTAAAGGGATTTTGATGGACCGAATGAAGTTAAAAGAACCTGAAGCGATGAAACACCTACAAAAAATGAGTAGGGATAACAACCAAAAGCTTGTAGATGTAGCAAAAGATCTTATTAAAGCAGATTCTCTTTTTCAAAATTAACCATAATTATTATAGGGAAACCTAATAATATTAATTTTTTTCAATATTGCTTGACTAATCGTTTAATTGTCATTATACTTTAATTAAAGTTACACAATGTTACAAAATTAAAACGCTTACACAGTATATTTAAGCCCATGTACGGTTTAATATTTTCGTGTATAAATCTACAATTAAATATTTTTTTAGTTTTATACTTACGGCTGGTATAAAATTTAATGACGGCTATGGGTGCCTTAATTACGTATTAATTATGTCTTTATTAGACATATTGATATGCGTATTTAAGGCACTTTTTGTTTTATTTACTTCTCAAAGAAAAAAGGATTAGAAAGAATTGGTTCTTATCGAGAATTCGTTATTTTTTCTTATACTTTAATCTTTGAAAAAAGGTAAATTCTTTAGGTGAGAACTTATTTAAAAGCCCCAGTTTATAAATATAATTTGTCTTTCGATAGTAGAAGTAAATTGTATTTTAACATTCCAATAATTTCAATTATATGTTAAGTTGTACGTATAAGTTTTTTGGAATGGAGAATTGGGGTGCAGTATGGAAACGAAATATAATAAAGTAAAACAAGTAATTAAATCAAAAATTTTAGATGGTACGTTCGTGCCACATCAGAAAATCGGTACTGAAAATGAGTTAATGAATCAATTTGGTGTAAGTCGCCATACAGTTCGAGTGGCAATTGGTGATTTAGTGAATGAAGGATGGCTTTATCGCGAACAGGGAGCAGGTACATTTTGCGCTGACCGTACAAGTTCTACGAAGAAAAGTTACGATGTTCAAAAAAGAATAGCAATCATCACGACATATATATCTGATTATATTTTTCCGTCTATTATTCGTGGTGCTGAATCAGTTTTTAGCGAGCAAGGATTTCAAGTCAGTTTATTTTACAAATAATAATCATGAAAATGAGAAAAGAGTATTGGAAACTATTTTATCTCAAAATTTTGATGGTGTCATTATTGAACCAACCAAAAGTGCTTTTACAAATCCGAATATAAACTATTATTTTAATTTAGAACGATTAAACATTCCTTATTTAATGATTAATGCTTTTTACGAAGAACTAGACCCATTATGTTATATCATGGACGATGTAATGGGTGGCTATGTACAAACAGAGCATCTTATAAAGTTAGGTCATAAAAATATTATGTGCTTTTTTCAAACTGATGATATCCAAGGCGTTAAACGGATGAAAGGTTATATAAAGGCACATCGAAATTATGGAATAACTATTGATCCGAAAAATATTGTTACGTACAATTCTGAACAAAAAACAGAGAAACCTAGAGAAATGTTAAATGAAATTATATTGCAAAATGAAAGGCCTACTGCCTTAGTTTGCTATAATGATGAACTGGCACTGTCTTTACTAGATGTATTACGAGAAAATCATTTGTCCGTACCTAAAGATATTTCAATAGTTGGATATGATGATTCTTTATTAGCTCAAGCTTCTGAAGTTAAATTAACAACCATTAAGCACCCGAAAAATGATATGGGTGTAACTGCTGCAAAAATGATTGTTCAAATGGTACTAGATAAAGAACAAGGTAGTAAAAAGTCTCAAAATAAGTTACAATCGGTTATTTTTGAACCGGAACTCGTTATTAGAAATTCCACAAAGCAAATTGATTAGTTTTATAACGAAAATTTTATTTTAATCGTAAAAAAAGAAGATAAATTTATGTAGCAATGATCTTTTTTGCGATTTTAAATTAGAGAGTTTGAAATAAGTTTTAGAGTAACTAAAAAGATAAATGTGATATGGGTCTATATGTAATCATCACATTTATCTTTTTAAAGAACAAATTCTGAAAATTGCGATAATGGTCATTTTAACTTTTTTAAAATTACTTATATTTTTTTTGATAAAAAGTACAAATTTAATAAATTTTATAAAATAAATAAAAAAAATTGTACGTACAATATTGACTTAGTTGTCAGAATGTTATAAATTGATGATAACGCTTACGCGGGAAAAGGTGGAAATCGGGGAGCAAAATAGTAAAAATACAAAATAAAGGATTTTGCGATTTTCAACTAATTCGTAAAGGCGAAAATAATAACGGGGGGTTAAAAAAGGTATGAAGAAAATTAGTTTGCTCATTTTAGGTGTAAGTCTCATGGTATTTTTCTTGATTGGTTGTAGCTCGGGGAATGATGAAGCTCAAGGTGAAGACGGATTGATTATTGGTTTTTCGCAACACCGTATGGCTGGTAGTGATTGGTACAATATGTTAATTGAAGGTGCTAGATATCAAGCTGAGAAGCAAGGTGTAACTTTGTTGTTTACTGATGCTGGTGGCGATGCTGTTCAACAAAATTCAGACGTACAGAATATGTTGACTAGAGGTGCTAAAGGTATAGTGTTAAATGCTCTTGACCCTCGTGGTATGGCCGGGACAATTGCAGAGCTTGATGATGAAGGTATTCCGATAGTCACAGTAAACTCTAGAATCAGTGAGGATTTAGAACAAATGACATACGGTTTTGTTGCTGAAGATCAGTTAGCGACGGCTGCGCAAGCTGGGGAAGAGTTAGCTAGGTTACTAGCTTCGAAGTTTTCAACTGATGAAAAAGTGAAGATAGCAGTAGTTGGTGGTTATTCTGGTGAGAGCACAACGGCAATGCGTCAAGAAGGATTTGAAACTGGTTTCTTTAGTTACTTAGATAATAATCCAGGTCCAGAAGTTGAATTATTACCGACGAGATATGGTGAATGGTTACCTGATAGAGCTCGTGAACCAATTCAACAGATTGCGACTGCAAATCCTGATATTAAAGCTGTTTTTAGTATGAGTGATGTAATGTATCCGGGAATTGAGCAAGGGTTGAGAGAAGCTGGAATTCTTGATGATGTCATCATTGTATCATATGATGGTGCGATGGGTCTTGTTGCTAGAATGATGGAAGAGCCGAATGGCCCTTTACAAGCTACCGTTTCTAATACTCCATTTATTCAAGGGGCAAAAGCAGTTCAAACCTTAATTGATGCTATTAATGGAGAGGATTATTTAACTAAAGGTGGACTTCTCTTCACTGATAGTGTATTAATTACTCCTGAAAACGCAGCAGAGTATTATGATGCTGATAAGCCATATTATTATTCTGAAGAAGCTTTAGAAGAACTTAGTAAATAATAGATTAATAGTTAAAGTAAAATACCTCGTGAAAGGGGAAAGTCCAGTTATGGGTCAATCTGAACAACCCATTAAGAGAGAGTTAGCTCTCTCTCTTAATGGAATATGTAAATCATATTCTGGTATACAGGTCCTTCATGATATTAATTTAGATATTCATCGAGGTGAAATTCACTGTCTAGCTGGACAAAATGGTGCTGGGAAATCTACGATTATCCGAAGTTTATCAGGTGTTGAAAAGCCTGATGGAGGTTCTATTGAAGTTGATGGTAGGCCTGTGCGGTTTAATAACCCTAATCATAGTCAAAGGGAAGGGATATTCACCATATTTCAGGAATTGAGTCTTGTTCCGAGCTTATCGATTGCAGAAAATATATTTTTAACAGAATTACCAAAAAATAACAGAATGGCAATAGATTGGGGAGTAATGAGAGAGCAGGCTCGAGAAATACTGGAGTGGCTAGGTATTAACGTAGATGTTAATAAGCCGGTTAGTTCATTAAGTACTGCTCAGCAACAAGGGGTTGAATTGGCAAAAGTGCTCCATGTTGCAAAAAAACTTAATGGTCGGTTTCCGATTGTTTTACTTGATGAACCGACAGCAACCTTACCTGCGCAGGACGTAAGAAGGTTGTTAGATATATTAAAAAACCTCCAAAAGAAAGGTGTAACATTTATCTATATATCTCATCGAATGGATGAAGTTTTTGAGATTTGTCAAAGGATCACGGTATTAAGAGATGGTCGTAAGGTAGGTACTTATGAAACAGACCAAACGACCCCGGAAGATATCGTGAGATACATGATTGGGAGAACGATGGAAAATTCTCTTTTAGGAGAAGCGCTAGCTGAGGGGAAAAACCCTCGTTATGGTCCTGGTGGTAATTATAAAGAAGTTGCTCTTTCAGTCGAAGGTTTAAACGATGGATCAAAACTTCATGATATTAACTTTAAGCTGCACCGTGGAGAAGTGCTTGGGATTGCTGGTTTAGTTGGGAGTGGTCAGACAGAATTAGCGGCTTGCTTATTTGGTGATCGTGAACGAACAAGTGGTAATATCTCTGTGAATGGTAAAGTGCTAAAAATAAAAAGTCCAAGTGAAGCGATAAGTGCGGGAATTGGTTTAGTTCCACAAAGTCGAAAAACTCAAGGTCTAGTTTTAGGGATGTCGATAACTAAGAATATTACGATGGCTAGCTTAGTAGACCTGAGCAGACTTTCAGTGATTAGTCAATCTAACGAGAAGAAAACAGCTGAAAAGCTAAGTTTATCGTTAAATATAAAGATGAATAATATTGAACAAAAGGTTGTAAATCTCAGTGGAGGTAATCAGCAGAAAGTAGTACTAGCTAAATGGTTAGCTAGTAAAACGCAAATTCTTATTTTTGACGAACCAACGCGGGGTATAGATGTCGGAGCGAAAGATGAAATTTATAAGTTGATCGGTGAATTTGTACAGCAAGGTGGTTCGGTCCTACTTATGAGTTCTGAACTTCCAGAAACTTTAATGTGCGACCGAATAATGGTACTTGCACGTGGCAGAATCGTTGGAGAATTTGATCATGAAGAAGTGGATCCACAAGGCGATATAGTAGTTGCTAAGTGTTTCTAATAAGTGAAAGGAGGAAATAATTTGCAAACTTTAAATAAGGAGCAGGTGGAGAAAACATCAAAGTCGTTTCTAACAAAGGCTTCAGTTGTTGAGCTTCTGAAACGAAACTATCTAATTATCTTTTTATTACTAGCATTACTGATAGGGGCACTTGCTTCGCCGTTCTTTTTAACTGGTCGAAATCTAACAAACATCATCGTAACAGGAGTAGTTATTTCTATATTAGCGGTTGGTCAATTTAAAGTAATAGTCACTCGAGGGATCGATCTGTCGGTAGGATCAATTGCTGCTTTAGGAACGGTAATGTGTGCAGTTCTATTAAATCAAGGTTTACCAGTTTTTTTAGTAATCGTTTTAGCGTTAGCGACATGTGGCGCTGCGGGACTTGTTAATGGTTTAGTGGTAGTTTATGGGGGGATAACTCCGTTCGTTGCAACTTTTGCAATGCTGAGTATTGCAAAAGGGGTCGCCTATCTCATACAAGTTGGAACATTAATAGAAATATCGAATAGAAATTTCCTGTGGATTTTTACTGGGACTCCATTAGGAATACCAAACTCAGTTTTTATTGCGCTAGCAGTGATGCTTATCTCAGCGTTTGTGATGAAATATACAACATTTGGTCGTCAGTTGTATGCAATTGGTGGTAACCCTGAAGCGGCACGACTATCAGGTTTGCCTGTAAATCGTAATTTAGTTCTTGCATACGTAATTTCGGGACTGCTAGCGGGCTTGGCTGGATTGACTTTGGCTGCACAACTTCAACAAGGTAGTTCGCTACTTGGTCAAGGTTATGAATTAAATTCAATAGCAGCAGCTGTAGTTGGTGGTACGTCCTTATTTGGTGGTACAGGAAATCCGATAGCGGCAGTAATCGGTGGCTTACTCATTGGGGTCATTTCAAATATTATGAATCTATTAGGAATATTACCTGAACCTCAATTAATTGTACTAGGTGTAGTAATTCTCATTGCGGTTTTCTTTACAGGTGGTGAGGGACCAAGGCGTTTGAAAAACCTATTTAAGAAGTTTCGTAGAAACTAAAATTTACAAACAATTTAGTAATTCTCCTGAGTAAATCTTCTATTTTTAATACTCGGGATAAAAATAAGGAGGATATACATGTTAAATGAAATTAGTTCTTTTCAGTTGGAAATGAAGCCAAAAAGATCTGCACGAATGGATGAACTTTATAAACACATAACTTCCTATAATCAAGGGATCTGTGTTGAGAGAGCTCACTATTTAACGGAAAGCTACAAAGAGAATATGAATTTACCTGCAGTTGTATTAAGAGCTAAATCAGTTGCGAATGTACTAGAAAACATGTCAATTTATTTGATGCCTGGAAGTCATTTTGCTGGTAACCAAGCTTCTAATCCACGTTGGGCTCCGTTATTTCCGGAATTCGATATTGAGTGGATGGAAAATGAGATCATCAATGGAGATCCGTATTTCCCAATAGATCGTCCTGCTGATAGGTATGAATTTAATCAGGATGATAGAGAAAAATTAATTAACGTTATTAACTGGTGGAAAGGTCAAACTCATACAGAAATGTTAAGAGGGCGTCTTCCTAAAGAAGCTTTGGCTACCCACTTTGATATCAAAGCTGCTGATATAGGAACATATTTCCAAGGTGGAGATGGACATTTCGCTCCTGACCACAAATGGTTGTTTGAACATGGTCTACAACATATTATTGAACAGTGTGAAGAGTACATTGCGGACCTTGATTGGACTCAGCCGGAAACAGCTCTAAAAAAGGATTTTTATGAAGCGGCAATCATAAGTAGTAAGGCAACTATTAAATATGCAAACCGTTATGCTGAATTAGCTGAGAAAATGGCATTAGATGAAACGGACGTAGAACGTCGAAAAGAATTGGAAGAGTTGGCAGAAATTTGCCGAAGAGTACCTCAATACCCAGCGCGTAATTTTCGTGAGGCATTACAGTTTGTAATCTTTATTCACATTTGTATTCAAATTGAGGATAATGGAGCGGGAATTTCATTTGGTCGTTACGATCAGTTTATGGAGGATTTCTACAATCAAGGTATTACTGATGGTAGTTTAACACGTGAATCAGCCTTAGAATTAACGGAAAATTTCTACTATCAGATTTATGCAATAAATAAAGTGAGAAGCTGGGAAGATACAGACTACTATCGTGGTGTTCCGATGTTCCAAAACCTTACAGTTGGTGGTCAGGATCCTAAGACTAAGAGTGATATGACAAATGAGTTAAGTTATATTTGTTTAGAAGCTACGGCAAACACAAGAGTACCTCAACCATCGCTGACTGTACGTTTCCATAGTAAGAGTCCATTAGATTTTAAAATGAAAGTTGCAGAAGTAATTCGATTAGGAACAGGATTGCCGTCAATTTTTAATGATGAAGTTTATATTCCATCATTAATGAACAGAGGTTATGAACTCGAAGATGCATATAACTACTGTATTATTGGTTGTGTTGAGCCGGGGACGGCAGGGTTATTAGGTGGAAGAACTGGTGGTGCGTGGTTGAATTGTACAAAAATTCTTGAAATGTCATTATACGGTGGAACGGATCCGCGAACTGGAATTTGTTTAAACCCTAATAAAGATGGAAAAGACTTATCGACATTTAGTTCGTTTGAAGAAGCAAAGGAAGCATATATTGATCAACTGAATTACTATATTAAAATGCAAGCAATCTTAGAAAACACGATTGATCAACTGTGGGAGGAGCGCTTAGAAGAGCCAATGGCTGCCATTTATGGTTGTCCGACTACGACAATTCCGAGAGGTAAACCTTTGAAGAAAGGGGGTGCCAAGTATGATTTGACGGGGCAGCAAACGATAGGTACTGCTAATATTGCTAACAGTTTATTTGCGATTAAAAAGTTGGTATTTGATGATCAGGTTCTAACTGGAGAGCGACTTCTTCATGCATTGAAAACTGAATTTAAGGATACGACTACAAATCCTACAGGACCAGAAATTAAATTCATGTGCCTTAACGTACCAAAGTACGGTAATGATTTCGATGAGGTGGACTTCCTAGCTAGGGATATGCTTGCTCATGTTGCAAATACTTTATCAACCTACAAGAATACTAGATATGGCAGAGGGCCGATTGGTGGTACGTTACACTGTTCAACTAGTACTGTTTCTAGTAACACTCCATTTGGGAAAGTGTGTGGAGCCACACCTGATGGTAGAGAAGCGTGGACTTCTGTAGCTGATGGTCAATCTCCGATGAGAGGTACTGATAAGAAGGGGCCTACAGCGGCTACAGCTTCTGTGTCTAAGTTAAATAATATACTTCTCTCATGTGGATCGTTGTATAATCTTAAATTTGTCCCAGAAGATTTACGATAATAAATAGGTGGTGAATTTTATGAGTAATGAAATGGTAACAGCAGGAGTAAAGAAAACGTCAGGTTTAAGAAGGTTTGTGAGTATTATTGACCAATATTTTAAAGATGGTGGTTCTCAAATGCAATTTAACGTTGTTAGTAGAAAAACACTATTAGAAGCTCAAAAAAATCCTGATAACTACTCGGACTTAATTGTGCGTGTAGCCGGCTATAGTGCGTACTTCACACAATTATCTAAAGATGTTCAACAAGATATTATCGAAAGAACTGAAGAAAGGCTCTAAGTGCTTCAATAGCATATGTTAGCTAGTACATTATCAATATAATTGCTGGCCGGTCATCATAGCCTTGGTATCATTTAATAGGTTACCGAGGCTATGGCTTTATCTAGTATCCTGTTAATGAGTTCATAAATATTGAATTTTACAGAATGGGTAGTGGTGGGTGGATCATCTGTACCCATTTTTTAAATTATAGATTATTAGGAGGGGTTAGTTATGGGGATGATTACTAATGAACTTTTAAGCGTTTCTACTAAAGAGTTAGAAAAAGAAAAAGGTATATTAACCGAAATTGAACGATATGCAATCCATGATGGACCTGGTATTCGGTCAGTTATTTTCCTGAAGGGATGTCCGTTAAGATGTGAGTGGTGTTCCAACCCTGAAACTCAGCAGAAATATATAGAAATGGCATACTTTGAAGATAAATGTATTAGCTGTCATAGATGTGTAGAAAATTGTCCGTATAATGCTATAACAGTAGTTAACGGGGATATGATCTTAGATCGAACATTATGTGTAGAAAATTGCTTTGGTAAAACAGAGCAATTCCCATGTACCGTACAATGTTATCCGCAAGCAAGGATAGCAATAGGAGAGTCGATGACAGTAATCGAAGTTTATAAAGAAATTCTTCGTGATGCCTCTTTTTACGAGGAAAGCGGTGGTGGTATTACCATCTCTGGCGGTGAACCGATGTTTCAAGCGAACTTTGTCTATTCAATTTTACGTTATTGCAAAGAAAATTGGATAGATACTGCTATAGAAACTTCTGGTGCTGGATCATATGAGGATTATAAACTAATTGCTCCTTATCTGGATGTGCTCTTTATCGACTTAAAGCATATAGATGGTGATAAGTACAAAGAGTGGACAAAACATGATAATACTAATGTGCTAGCTAATATTCAAAAATTAAGTAAATTAGCTGAAGAATATGAAATAAAAATGTATATACGTACACCTGTTATTCCGGGATTTAATGATTCGAACGAAAATATTAATAATATAGGGAATTTTGTTAAAGAAAAGTGCAAAGGTGTTCAGGGGATTGAATTATTACCATACCATAAATTAGGTCGAGGTAAGTATGTGAGTATTGGAAAAGAATATAAACTGAGAGACTTAGAGGCTCCAAGTGATGAGCGTATGGATGAACTTAATAATATTTTATTAGACCTTGGAGTTAATGTATATCAATTTTAACGAAGAAAGTATACCTTTATTTATAGTTATAAATAAAAAAACGATTGGTATTTCTAGATGATTAGTAAAAAGTAATATCTATTGTATTTGTACGTACAATAGAAAGGCTCTTCTATTCATCATATTACCGGTCTTTTTCTTTGTTTTTCAAAGTGATTAAATACATTAATTAGAATTTTATTCATTTTTTTTTTTTTTTAAGTAATGAAAATTTGTACGTACAATTATACAATAGGCTTATGAAAGAACTTAAAGTGTTGGAAAGGGGTATAACATGTTAGAGCAGTTAAAAGGTGAAGTACTAGAAGCAAACTTGTCACTTCCGAAATATAACTTAGTTACCTTTACGTGGGGAAATGTAAGTGGGATTGACCGAGAACAGGGTCTTGTCGTAATTAAACCAAGCGGTATTCCATATGAGGAATTAGAAATCGATCATTTAGTCGTTTTAGATTTACAAGGTCGTGTCGTGGAAGGGACATTAAGACCGTCTTCTGATACACCGACACACCTTGCACTTTATCGGGCATTTTCAAATATAGGTGGGATTGTCCATACTCATTCTCCATGGGCTACGAGCTGGGCTCAAGCTGAGCTTCAAATTCCGGCACTCGGAACGACTCATGCTGATTACTTTTATGGGGAAATTCCTTGTACACGTTCTCTTACTCAGGAAGAAATTGAACGTGGCTACGAGTTAGAAACGGGTAATGTTATTAATGAAACCTTTGAGAATGAAGGAATTGACCCGATGGCGATGCCCGGAGTCTTATTAGCGGGACATGCGCCATTTTCTTGGGGGAAGAATGCAAACCAAGCCGTTCACAATGCGGTGGTATTAGAAGAAGTAGCCAAAATGGCTTTGAATACCTATCAGTTAAATCCTAATATTAAGCCAATTGATCAGTTTTTATTAGATAAGCATTATCTCCGAAAGCATGGTGCTAATGCCTACTATGGGCAAAAATAGCATGATAGTAGCATTAAAGATTTACACTCAATGATGAATTGGGTTATCCGTATGACTTTATAATTGTTTTCACAATCATTATTAATGAAAAATATATTTAGGGGGAAATTACCTTGTTAACGAAAAAATCGTATGAATTCTGGTTTGTAACTGGTAGTCAATTATTATACGGAGAAGATGTTCTTCGTCAGGTTGAAGCTAATTCAAAGTCGATTGTAAATGGGTTAGATGATGACGTTCGAGTACCATATAAACTAGTTTTTAAATCAGTACTGAAAGATGCTGATTCTATTCGTAAATTAATTTTAGAAGCAAATGCTGATGAAAATTGTGCTGGAATTATTACATGGATGCACACATTCTCTCCATCGAAAATGTGGATTGCTGGCCTTTCTGCACTGCAAAAACCATATCTTCATTTCGCTACGCAATTTAACCGTGATATTCCTTGGGATTCAATCGATATGGATTTCATGAACTTAAATCAAGCAGCCCACGGTGATCGGGAGCATGGCTTCATTGCAGCACGCTTGAATGTTAAGCGCAAAGTGATAGTTGGTCATTGGGAAGACATAGAGGTTAGGGATCGTGTCGGCAGCTGGATGAGAACAGCAGCTGCTTTTGAGGAAAGCAAAAACCTAAAAGTTGCTAGATTCGGTGATAATATGCGCCAAGTAGCGGTAACAGAGGGTGATAAGACCGAAGCGCAAATCAAGTTTGGTTGGACGGTGAATGGATACGGAGTCGGTGATCTCGTTTGGCGTATGAATGAAGTGACTGAACAAGAAATTGATCAGTTAATGACTGAATATGAACAGCGGTATGATGTTATATCAGAAGGAAAAATGGATGGTCAAGTCAGAGATTCGATCCGTTACCAAGCAAAAATAGAAATTGGTATGAAAGCATTCTTAGAGGAAGGTGGATACACGGCATTTACCACAACTTTTGAAGATTTACATGGTATGGATCAGCTTCCTGGTTTAGCAGTACAGCGTTTAATGGAACAAGGTTATGGGTTTGCTGGTGAAGGAGACTGGAAAACTGCCGCTCTTCTAAGATTAATGAAAATAATAAGTGGTAATGAAGGAACATCCTTCATGGAAGATTATACGTATCACTTTGAGCCTGGAAATGAAATGGTTCTTGGGGCACATATGCTTGAAATTTGTCCAACCATTTCTGCAACTCGTCCGATCATTGACGTTCACCCACTAGGAATTGGCGGCAAAAAAGATCCTGCGAGAATCGTATTTAATGGAAGAGGCGGCTCGGCTTTAAATGCAAGCATGATTGACATAGGGCATCGTTTTCGCCTCCTAGTAAACGAGGTTGATGCGATTCAGCTAGACAGAGACATGCCAAACCTCCCAGTCGCCAGGGTATTGTGGAAAGCGCAGCCATCCTTAAGCCAAGCTGTAGAAAATTGGATCCAAGCTGGTGGGGCCCACCATACTTGCTTCTCTTATAATGTTACAACTGAACAATTAAGAGACTTTGCTGAAATGGCTGGAATAGAGGTTGTAGTTATTAACAACAATACGAAAACAGAAAACTTCAAAAACGAATTACGTTGGAATGAAGTTCTTTACCGTTCGTAATAAGAAAAAAATGAAAAATCACTATAAGGGAGGGAATTACTTGAGTCTTGATGTGATAAATACAATAAAAAGTGGCAAAGCACTACTTGGTATCGAACTTGGTTCAACACGGATCAAAGCAATACTCATTGGAGTTGATAATGTCCCAATCGCCTCTGGTAGCCACGATTGGGAGAATAGCTATGTAAACAATATCTGGACCTATAGCGAAGAGTATATTTGGAAGGGAATCCAAAATAGCTATCAACAGATGGCTATTGATGTGAAACGGCAATATGGAGTTACTTTACGAAAAGTGGGAGCCATTGGATTTAGTGCTATGATGCATGGCTATATGACTTTCGATAAAAATGGAGAACTTCTCGTACCTTTCCGTACGTGGCGTAACAATATCACTCAAAGAGCTTCTAAAGAACTGACAGAGCTGTTTAACTACCAAATTCCACAAAGGTGGAGTATTGCTCATCTTTATCAAGCTCTATTAAATCAGGAAGAACATATTGCAAACATTAGTTACCTGACAACTCTTGCTGGTTATATCCATTGGAAGCTGACAGGGCAGAAGGTTCTTGGAGTCGGTGAAGCATCTGGTGTATTTCCAATTGACTTAAAAACGAAAAACTATAATCAAAGAATGGTTGATCAATTTAATGACTTGATTGCGTCTAATAATCTACCATGGAAACTTGAAGAAATTCTTCCGGAAGTTATGGTAGCGGGTGAAAATGCCGGTGTCATTACAGGAGAAGGAGCGAAACTTCTTGATGTTAGCGGAGAACTAGAAGCGGGTATTCCACTTTGCCCTCCGGAAGGGGATGCAGGAACCGGTATGGTCGCAACAAACAGCGTAGCAAAGCGTACAGGAAATGTATCTGCTGGTACATCTGTGTTTGCAATGGTTGTATTGGAAAAAGAACTTTCCAAAGTTTATTCCGAAATCGACCTTGTTACAACACCATCTGGTAACTTGGTAGCTATGGCTCACTCCAATAACTGTACGTCAGACTTGAATGCATGGGTTGGGTTGTTCGACGAATTTTCAAAAGCAATGGGTATAAAAGCTGACATGGATAAGTTGTATGGAAGCCTTTATCATTTGGCTCTTCAAGGAGATCCGGATTGCGGTGGCTTATTATCTTATGGCTATCTTTCTGGAGAACACATGACTAACTTTGAAGAAGGTAGACCATTGTTTGTTCGTTCATCTGATAGCAATTTCAATCTGGCTAATTTCATGCGTGTTCATTTATTTACATCACTTGGCGCATTGAAAATTGGTATGAATATTCTTCTCAAACAAGAAAAAGTTAAATTGGATGAAATTTTAGGTCACGGTGGTTTATTTAAGACCAAGGGTGTTGGACAAAGTATAATGGCCTCGGCTCTAAATATACCTGTCTCTGTGAAAGAAACTGCAGGAGAAGGAGGAGCATGGGGAATCGCACTGCTTGCATCTTATATGATTAACAAAGCCAACGATGATACATTGGAAGAGTATTTAAACTCCGAAATTTTTGCAGAAAAAGCTGGTACGACTATACACCCAGATCCAAAGGATGTCCAGGGCTTTGAAGAGTTTATGAAACGTTATATCAACGGATTGGCAATCGAAAGAGCGGCAATAGACAACCTGAAATAAATATTTTGTATTTATTAACACGATAGGGGGAGGGAGTTTTCCTATCGTGTTTATGTAGGCTTTTTAAATATCGTTTCAACAATGTAAAAACTATTCAAAGAGTAGCAATACTTTTAAGGAGCATTCCTGTTAGAAGTATTTTCGGGGACTTGAAAAAAAAAGAGCCCTCTTGGTATGATACGGGGTGTCAAATCGTGCACCGAGATGACCCCTAACTTAGTTAACCAAGGAGGACT
>SKOL01000289.1 GCA_007120055.1 Anaerobacillus sp. | reverse complement strand
CAAATATAAAAAACAAGGTATTATTATTATTCTCGTTACAAATGCAATTTTAATTTCACTACTAGAATTTTTTGTTTTTATCCCATTACCAATTCCTGGGGTTAAATTAGGGTTGGCCAATATTATTACACTTCTTGCGATCATTTTCTTAAGCTTTAGAAGTGTCATCAATATTGTACTTATCCGCTGTATCGTTGTCGCTGTTTTGACGAGAGGTGTTTTAACGTTAGCGTTTAGCTTAAGTGGCGGAATCCTTAGTGCTATCGTTATGTGGGTAATGTACAAAAAGTTTTCTCATATGTTCAGCATTAAAGGAATTAGTATCGCAGGGGCTGTTGTTCATAATACAACCCAGATTTTTGTCGCTTCGTTAGTGATCGGACAAATCGTGATATTTTACTATCTTCCAGTTTTATTAGTAGCCGCAGTAGTTACTGGCTATATAACAGGAAGTATAGGGGAGATGGTGATTGATGAAATGGAAGAAAAAGGGGTCTTGGCCAATGGATAGTGGGATCAAGCTATTAGTCGCATTCGTATTAGGAGTCATCCCTTTTTTTATCGATAATTATTTCAATTTCATTGTGTTGGCAGGGTATTTATTGCTAATCACATTATGGTTTGGAGCAAAGTTACGTGAAATGATGAAAAGTATGACGATCTACATGTTCATCATTATTGTTCCTTATATTTTCGGGTTGTTAATGGCTTCTTTAGTATCAACATTTGTGCAAAGTGATATCTCTTCCATTTATAGTGCTTATGATGATGTCGCATTAAGGTTAGTGCAACTATTTCTTTTATGGTATGCCACTAGTTTATATTTCCACTCAACGGCAACTGAGGACGTCGTCGGAACCTTTGATAAAGTACTTTCACCGCTGAAGCGAGTCGGGTTGCCGGTTACAGATTTTTTAAAAGTGGTAATGTGTGTCATTAAGGAGTTAAAGGCACTTGGCCCGGGAGTCAAGAAGAGCTTCTCAGAAAGTATGAAGCACATATCTGAACAAAGTGCTTGGAAAGACAAAATCAAAGGGATTAGTTATATTTTAGTTTCTTTTATAGTTAATTCGTTCGAGCGTCTTGATGAAGTAGAGGAATATGTTAAGCAGGTCGAAGCGAAAGATTTATTTACTTACAAATGTAAGATTTCAAAATCTGAAACTTTGCTTATATTAAGTTTTATTATGTTGATTGGAAGTGTGTATTTCTTGGAAATTTATAGTTTATAAGGTCAGTAGGATATACTTACTTAGCTAATTCTGTTGTAAGGGTAATCCCTGATTATACCCCGTTTTCACAAAAAATACAAACTTGGACATATTTATCTCGTGATTTTCGTTGTATTATGAAATTGAGCCGGGGTGAGAGGGTACTCACACACATTTGTGTAAAATGTGAAAGAAAAAAAGGGAGGAATAATTATGAAATGGAAAGCATTAAAAGTAGTATCGTTGGCTGTACTTCTTAGCGTCGCAGCAGCTTGTTCTTCTGGTGAAGAAACAGCAACTGAAGAGGAGACAAACACAAACGAAGAAGTAGCTAGTGAAGAGACAAATGAAGAAAGCACTTCTGAAGATGCGGTAGACTACTCTGGAACATATGTAGGTTATTCATGGGTAGGTGAAGCAGGCGGAACTACATTAGAAGAAGCTGACCGAAAAATTGAAACAACATTAACACTTGATGCTGATGGTGTGATTACAGATGTTGATATGTTATTTTTAAGATTAGATGGAGATGGAAATTGGTTTTCAAGAACTGAATCAGAAGCAGATGTTACTGTAGATTTCTCTGTGGCACCAACATTAACAACTCCTGACAATGAAGAGGCAGGTCAAGAATATGCTGCCGGAGATTCTATGTTTGAAATTGAAACTGCAGATATGATGGCATTTTATGCAGCGGAAGTTAGTGCTGACGGAACAGTGGCACTTGCAATCGTTGAACCATATACAAGACATCAATTTGAGTACAAACTTGATAGCGATTTTGATTTCTCAACACCGATGAAAGATATGACGATTGGTAGTGGCTTAGCAGTACCTACTACTAGAGTGTCAGGATCTAACATGACTAAAATTTCAAATTGGGAAGAGCATGCTGGCCAAAATATTTTAAGCTTTAGTGTTTTCGGTAAAGTATTAACAGACCGTGGAGTTTTTGAAGGTTTAGATGAAAACTCTACTATGCAAGAGTATTTAGAAAGAACTGGTGTTACTTTTGAAGACGGAATTCCAACAGAAATGGAGTTAACGTACGGGCGTCACGGTACAGGCGGCTGGGAAGGAAACTATAAGTCTATTGCCCAATATTTAATCGGTAAAAATGCAACAGAAGTTACTGCATTAGTTGATTGGTCTAACTCTCGCTATGCTAATGGAATTAACGAAGATAACGTCTTCGGTGATAGAGACCACGTAGATTCAGTATCTGGAGCAACAAGAAATGCACAAATTTCGTTTGGTGACGGTATGTCAGGTGCAACAGTACGTATTTCAAGAGAATCAACTTCTTACCAAAGAGCTTTAGTAGAAGCTGGAATTCTTGAAGAAGAAGATGTTATTATCGGTAGATTCTAATTGTTGTTTAGTAAATATTAATTAAAGTAACCCGTATTTATGACTTTCATAAATGCGGGTTATTTTATATCAAAAATATTAAAATTTTTTTATTTTTCTTCACCGTCTTTTCCCTTTTGTTACTACTTATATAATGAAGGAAAAAATAATGGAAGGGGAAATAATGATGTTTGAAAATCAAATTAGAAATGTATTAATGAACAAACCATTCTTACTAGAAGGTGGACTGAAATTCAAAGGAATAACAATGTTTTTAAAAGGTGATATCTGTGATCTGAAATTTGAAGATCGATATGGAAATGATTTGTATGTACTTTTCGAAAAAGAAATCGACGACAGTGCGATCGGTCGCTTATTTCGTTACTATAGTCATATTTCCAACCCTAATGCGAGATTTATGTTAGTAGGATTTTCATTCATCGAGGGTGTGAAAGAAGCGTTATTAGATTGGGAATTTGAATACAAACAATTAAACGTAGAGGAAATACAAGCAGTTATTTCAAGACTTCAAAATAGAGCAACGTCAACAAAACCTTTCAATGTCGGTTCCACTGAGAGAAGCCTGTTTTCCTTTAAATGAGAATTTACTTTATTCATGCTATAATAACTGTAGGATAAAATTGGTATAAGGGGTGGATGAAATGGGGTTAACTCACGGTTCTTTTATATCTTTAAAGCAGTTTTATGAGATGAGAGAAGAAAGTGATGATTTATTAGAATATATTGATGGAGTTGTATACATGTCCCCTTCTCCATCTACAAAGCATCAGAGGGTTTCTAGTCGTCTTCAACTAAAGTTTGGAAATTTCCTTGGAGGTAGGTCTTGCGAGATATTTACAGCACCGTATGACGTTCACTTAAAAAAGGACGGAGTAGAGGGTGATAAGGTTATTATTCCTGATATTAGTATTATTTGTGAAAAGAGTGGCTTTACAGAAACGAAGTATGTTGGTGTACCAGATCTGATCGTTGAAATCCTTAGCCCTTCAAATCAATCTCATGATTTAGTAACAAAATTAAATTTATATATGAAGTTTGGCGTTAAAGAATACTGGATTGTAAACCCGATGCTAAATTCAATTACTGTCTATGTACTAAACGAAGAAGGAATGTACGAACAGTTTGATATTAAAACAGGAAGCGGAACGCTGGCTTCAAAACGGTTCGATGGATTTGAGGTAGATTTAGAATATGTCTTCAAATAAATTAAATAAGTTCAAAAACATTGCCATCATTGTCCTTGCGGTCGGATTATTTTTCTCGGTAAATAAAATGAATCAAAACAAAGATGAGTATGAGAGGCAATACAAAACGTTCATTAATCATTTTTATTTTTCGATTAAAGATTCTCAAACAACACTCAATCGAATCATCGAGTTGCACCATCTTCCTAGTGTTCAGGATAATTTAGAGGAAGAGCTTCATAGATTTAACGAACAAATGTTAAAGACGAATTATATCTTACAGTATGGAAACTTGTTTGTTGACCGAGATATCTACTATTTTAGGTATTTTCAAAATATGAACTTTTTAATCCACGGTTTACATTCAACAACGAATAATCGCGATCCGATCATTGTCCCGCCATTTGCTGAAGACGGTGTGATTGATGAGGCAGAACTTGCCGTTTTAAAATGGATAAAAGACGATCTTGATACGATTCAACAAGGATTATATTCAGAAGAGACCCGACAAGAAAATCCAAATATTACGGTTGAACAATTTAATGAAATCGTCAGGCCTATCGTAAGCAAAAGTTTTTATGAAATCGCCAATAAATACAACTATGAACAAAAGAAAATAATGAGTGATTAAAATGTGAAGGGGATTATATTATTTAATAAGCATTAGTAGTAGTTTTGTAGAATGATTAAGAAGAGGTGGAGAACATTGTATTTAAGTAAAATAAGTCTACTTTTTGTTATATTAATTTTAATGGCAGTTGTAATGGCTTGTAATAATAGTGATGATACTAACGATGAAACGGTAGAAACGGGGCTTGAGTTTCCGGTACTTGATAGATCAGATCTTGGCGACAATCTTGTTGCTGTTTATGACGGTGGGGAAGTTACTGGAGATGAACTTGCTATATTTTTAGCGGTACAAGCATTTTTAAACCCCGAAGCTCCAGTCAATGACTTAGATTATCGTCAAGGAGCTATCCAAGAGTTAGTAATGGAAAAAGTAATTGGCGAGAAGTCGAGTGGAGAATGGGCTAGTAATCAGGTAGATGTTTTATGGGAGCAAATCGAATATGTTTATGGAGATGAAAGAATTCAGGAAGCATATGATCAATTAAATATAGACGAAGATGACGTTCGAAATTCTTTGAATTCTATGTTTCAAATAGAAGCTCACTTTCGAGATAATATTACAGACGAAGATTTGCTAGATTATTATGAAGAAGTTTCATTAGAATTAACAGTTGCTACGTTTTCTCACATCTTAATTGCTACACAAGAAATGAGTGCTAGTGGAGAGATGGTCGAGATTCGTACTGACCAAGAAGCTTTAGATAGAGCCAATGAACTGTATGAAGAGCTTTTAGCAGGTGCAGACCTTAATGAATTAGCGACAGAAACTACAGATGATGAAGGAAGTTTGAATAGCGCTGGAAGATACGAGGAGATTTCTGTCGTTGAATTAGTTCCTGAGTTTCAAGAGGCGCTTTTAGAGCAACCACTCGATGAAATCGGCGAACCTGTGAAGACTGACTTCGGCTACCACATTATTAGAGTAGAAGAGTTACACCAGATTCCTTTCGAAGAAATTGAAGAGGAGCTAGTTTCCTCACTCGTATATGAAAAATATATGGACTATTATTTTAATGCATTAGCTGAATTGAATATTGAAGTGACGTTGTAATCATAAAAGAGGCCTGTCTAAAAAGTGTCTGACACTTGTTTTCGGACAGCCTCTTCTTTTTACATAAAATAAGCGCTCTACCGCTTTGAAAAGTGCTTGCCTTTTCCAACGATAGAACGCTTTGCCTATAACTATAGTAACGTATTAAGCCATAAAAATCAATTTTTGGACGGTGCCAATATAAGGAATTGTATTTAAGATGGCGATAATATTGAATTATGAAATTCAATAAACTAAACAAATCAGGGTGAAAAACCAACTTTAAAAAATAAACATTTGAAATATTCTTAAAATTAAGATAATATTGTCTTAATAGGTGTTACGGTGCTGTGTTAATCGCAGATTTTAATTTTATTTTTAAAAGGTGGTGTGTTCCCGATGGCGCTAAATCTCAGAATGGATCATAAAACTAAAGCTTGGATTAAGAAAAAAGGAAATTATTTAACTATTAAAACGGTGAGAGTGGCAGGCTGTTGTGTAGGAAGACCTATCGATTTGTTAACGAAGGTTGGAAAGCCGAATGAATTAAAAATGTT
>SKOL01000654.1 GCA_007120055.1 Anaerobacillus sp. | reverse complement strand
CCAATCATTAATACTTTTTCTATCATCAAACGGGAAAATCGTAGGAAATCGTGCATTTAATCGCTCTAAATCATCGCCATCTAAATGGTGGCGGTAATGATAGTGATAATCCTCTGATTTCAATTTTGCCTGTAACGGCGGTCGATCAATCAACTGACTTTTTCGATAAAAAGAAATAATGTTTACTTTCCCCGACTTCACTTCATCAACTTCAATGGTTATCATTTTTGGTTCCATTTACGTTTCACCTCTACTTTTTACATCAAAACAAACTGCTCTAAATCTTTTAAAATATCTTGATAAATAATATGCTCGTCCTTTTCTCCTCTATGAAAATCTTTTAAATCGAGCTTAACACCGATAGACAAATCAATCCAAACATATGACAACGTAGGATCTAATGTACATTTTGTTAATAAAGCACTACTACAATTGTATATGATTTAAGGAAATAATGTATATGAGAAAATTGATTACAACCACGAGAATGTACCATCTCTGCAATGTTTTTTACCAGCAGTTGCCACGAATTTTACCAGTTGTCACCAACACGATTACCAATACAATATAAAACACCAAGGATTGGGAAGTGAAAAAGCCTAACCCTCCGTATATTTACCAAGGAATTAGGCTTATGGTTTTCCGCAATCGCAATTGTGGAATATCATTTTCTATTGAATAGTATATTTGAACTGTGCAGCTAATGAGTTTGTTTTATAAGTTGTTCTTCTTCAAGTTAAGCGTCTTAAATTTAGAATATACTTATACAGAAATAAAAAAACAGTTTAAAATCGGTATTCGTGTATAATCTAAATAGATACACGCTAGAATAAAAAATGACCGAACGCTGCAAACGTCCGGTCGGTGCAACTACACCAGCTAGAAGAGCGGTGACCAAATGTAATATTGTAAAAAGTAACCGTTATACCTTGGTCGGGTTGGACGGTTACTTTTTCTTTATTTCTTTGACGATTTATGAATTTCATAATTTAACTTTATCGCCATTAAGATCTATATGTAGTTGCGTTAGACCGTTCGCAACTACATATATTTTTCATATGGCTTAATAAGGTAATTATGAAATTCACTTAGTAAGATCAATGTTATAACACTTATCAAAACTAAATTTGATTGTAGTGCTAGGTTTGCTGCCTCAAAGATCGTCATTCTTTCCACCTCCCTTCTATTGGGAGATGGCGGGCCGCCCATCACAATGGACCTATCCCTCCGTCCCTCTTTTTACTCATCATTTAATTCAGCATCTCGATTCCAGATCGAGATAACTTCTCCATCCTTATCGTAAGCGACAGCGTTTAGAAATTCCCAAAAAAACATATGCACTTCTACGGTAAGGTGCGTTGGGTATTTAGTAATAAATGTATTATACTTCCCCTTTCAATCCCTTTAGACTACACTCACTTTACTATTTTCTTCAACCCACTCACCAACTTCTCTACAAATCTCATCTGAATTCCAGACAAAGCAAAGGTGGCTATCATTCATACTGTGAAATTTTTTAGGGCTACTTAGTGAATCGTAATATTTTTTTACATATGACGGATAAAAAAAGCGATCGTGTTGTGGAATGATGACTAAGGTAGGACAGTTCACTTTTTTGATGATTGGACTTTTTGGACTGTAAAAGATATGTAGAAGAGTTTTTACAAAAGCGATATCCATATCTAATGCGCCTGGGTGCTCTTTTTGAAACTGCTCATACCAAGCGGCTTCTTTCTCTGCATTTACACCCTTATATTTTGGAACTTTAAATTTAATCGTTAACTTTGGAGAAACTTTCGTAATCAAAGGGACAATTTTATGTAGCATTTTATACACCGTTGAGCTCCCCATGATGGACATATCCCCGTGAATGGCTATACCAGTTTGTGTAAAACTCTTAACGATATTCGCTTGAGTCGAATTACTTGTTAAGTAAGCTTGAGCTAATATGCCACCAGTGCCTGTAGCTCCAAAAACATGGATATCTTCAGAATACTCCTCCAAAATATAATCAACAAGAGTGTCAACATCTTCTACGATCGAATCCATAGAAAAATCTTGTAACTCACCTTCACTTTTTCCTTTTCCCGACAAGTCTAAAGCAAAAACGTTACACCCATTACCCGCTAATGGAGTATAATAATCTTTGAAATCTTTTACCGTCCCGATCGGAGTCATAATATAAATGACATTTGGCGCATCTTTTTTCGTTTCTAAAACATTTACATACAACTTATTACCATTACTTTTACTTAAATAAATATTTTTATCGATCATGTCAAACCTCCATCAAACTACTTTCTCTTAACCGACCATTTCCTTTTCTAAAAGTTAAGCTTCCTTTTAATTCTATGAGAATAGTACTATTCCTTCTTCACCTCATGGATAAATCACTGAAACTAACTACAATTTTTCGACATTTACCAATTACCAACATAAAGTGAGAGTATTAGAAACGGCTGCACTCATAGGGGTACAACCGTTTTTGTAAGGAATAATTTCCTCGATATAACGATATGCTATTGCGCTTTCTGTAGGGGTTGCACTTTTACTGCATTTTTCCCATAGGTTAATCTTCTCCATAGCCACTCCATCGGCCCAAACCGGAACCGCTTCATCCAAAAATAACTGTAGACGATTTGTAAGGAGTAGATACCTAATGTAATTAAAATGCCTCCGAAAGGCCCAATACTTCCGAATAAGCCAAGCCCGTAGCCGTAGAAAATAGTCGTGCAAAGGATTGTCTGCATGGGATAGTTCGTCAGTGCCATCTTACCGACAGGCTGTAAAAATGTCGTTGCTTTTGCCAAACGTTCCTTGTTTTGGAGCAGTAACAAAATACTCATAACATAGAAGATACTCATCGAAGGTCCACTCATGAAAAGCCCTCCATACTTGACGAAATACCATGGAGAATTAGCACCATCAATGAATATTACCAAATCAACTTCTAGGTTTAGTCCCTCACTATATAAATACTTTTTTAGGCGAGGAAAGGGGTAGGTGATTGAAAAAAACAAATTTCGTATCAAAAAAAATAAACACCAGTAACAGGTGTTTGGAATTAAAAATTATTTTTCACTTTAACATTTTACCGATACGATCGAACGGATTGAAAAGTTAAGAGCAATTTTTTTGCAGATAAAAAAAGAAAGAGAAAAAAGTTAAGTGCCGGGCACTTAACTTTCAATGAAATACATTAGCTGCAATAAATTAATTATTTGTTTTTATACAAACGGGGCTTCAGTCCACAACTTTAAGTTTTGTCCTATTCCTCTTTCTTTAGCTATCTGGTAAATATAATTGGCGACAGCGACATCCTCAATCCCCATACCTACACTGTTAAAATATATTCTTTCAGTTTCACTCTCTCTCCCCATTTTATCACCATTAACCACTTCACCTAGTTCTGCATATATATTTTCTGGGTTAAACTTCCCTTCAGTATACATGATAGAAATGGTTTCTACGCCGCGGTGCTTTAGTTCTTCCCAGTCGTCAACGACAACTTTATCTGCTTGATCAATAACGTCAAATTCACACTCGTGACTACCTACGTGAATATGAAGAGAGCCTTCATCAACCCAACTTGACTGAACTATTGGCTTTTCTGTAACGGTTGCCGTAATAAAGATATCTGAGCCCCTAACAGCTTGTTCTGCACTTTCAACGATTTCAAAGGAAACATCCTTAACAATAGCTGACATCTCCTTACAGAATGACTCAGCTCTTTCTCTAGACAAATCAGCTACTTTTACAGTTTGAATTTGTGGGCATATTGCATGAATTGCCATTAACTGTGTACGATTTTGGACTCCAGCTCCTATGAGACCTAATACTTTCGATTCTTTTTTTGCCAAGTATTTCGCTACGACACCGGATACGGCCCCCGTTCTCATCGCGCTAATCAAAGTACCATCCATGATTACAGATGGAAGTAATGTTTCAGAATCGTTTAAAATGATTACTCCCGCTGCTCTAGGTAAGTTATATTTAAAAGGGTTCATTGGTGCACTTGAAATCCACTTAATTCCCGAAGCTTGAATGTCCCCACCAACATACCCTGGCATAGAGTTTATTCTTCCACTCGTTGTTTCAGCATTAATATCACCCCAACGTAGCGTCGATTTCGTTGGTAAAACATAGTCTCCTTTACCATGAAGAGAAATTACATTTTCAATAATTTCAATAACCATCTTCATATCATTACCACCACAAAGCTTTACATCCTCTTGATTTAAAAATAAGAATCCTAGATCATTACTCATTGAAAGTCCTCCCTCTATAAAGTTAAAATCTCGAGATATTGTAATTGTCGATCGGTAAAGACGTAGTTTTTCCTCTAAGTACTTCAGACATTAAAACACCAATGATTGGAGCTAAAGTTATTCCGCTATGTGTTACTGCTAAATAACACCCTTTGTTACCAGGGACTTCACCGATTATTGGTAACCCGTCTTCAGGCACTGATCTTATACCAGCAAAAGTCCTTACGATATTAACATCTTCTAGCTTTGGAATTATTTTTTGGGCATACCTCGCCGTTTCACCTATAATATTAAATGAAGTCTCTCTTTCTAAGCCTTTTTCTTCTTTTGAATAACCAATTAATATTTCACCATTATTTGTTTGACGAACCCCACTGACAATATGTCTTAAAAAAGGTCGGAGAGGCTCTGTTACTAGAATTTGCCCCTTTACTAGCTTTAAAGGAATGTCGATGTTTAGTAACTTTCCAATTTCAAGTGACCATGGTCCTCCAGCTAAAACTACTTGTTCAGTTAAGAAAGAACCTTTTTCACTTATAACCTCGTATAAATCATTTTCCAACTTTTTAATATTTACAACTTGGTTATAGAATGAAAATTCAACATTATTTTTAATTGAACCTTCAATTAATGAACGGACTAAACGGAATGGGTTAATGTGCCCATCTAGCTGACTATATGTCGCACCTACAATGTTTTTATTTACTTCAGGCTCCTTTTTTAGTACTTCATTTGGTGTTAAAAGTTTAATATTAATTCCTTTTTCTTCTTGCCTTTCTATTAAATCCTCTATTTCATTTAACTTTTCTTTCTCAAATATTAGTGATAAACCGCCTGTTCTATTTAACTCAAATTCTACTGATAAGTCTTTTTTTAACCCCTTGTAAAGTTCTGCACTATACATTGAAAGTTCAGCGTAGCTACTAGGTTGTTTCGTATGAACCCATACCCACCCTTGTGTAGCACTACTTGTTCCTTCGGTAAGAAAACCTTTATCAATAACTAGAACTCGTTCTTTGAATCTTGATAAATGGTAAGCAACCGACGCCCCAATGACGCCAGCACCAATGACTATAGTTTTAAAAATATCAGTCATGATCTTCACGCCTTACGACAGAGTTTGTATTTACTTTGATAGCATTCGATAGTATATCTACTACATCAGCTTTTCCTTCAGTTGGAAGTGAACTTAATGTTTTTATCGATATTGGCGTTAACGGAAAACGCAACCGTGGAAGCTGCACGTTTTTATTAGGGATGTAATTTTTCAGAAGTTGCATTACACTTGTTTTACACATCTTCCATTGACAAGGTCCCATCCCGCAACGTGTCATTCTTTTAATATCTTCTAAACTTTCTGCACCTGAGGGGATCACTGTTTCTATTTCAATCCGGTTTATTTCTTCACACCTACAAATCATCGTAAATTCATCTGTAAGCTTTAAAATATCAATATTATTTTCTTCTATGGTGTTAGAGTAGGTTACACTACCCATTGCATAAATATTTGATATGGTCGTTTCAAATTCATTAATTTGTGATTGAGAAATAACATTTTCAATAATGTTTAAGTCTCCGCCTACCGCTTGAAGTAAATCATTTTCAGATAATGTAGGCATCGAAGTAACCACGGTATCTACGTTTTTTTCGACAAACTCTTTACCCTCTTTATGAAATTTAACCGTAGAAACCTTTCCGTTTTCGCTTATGCATTCAAAAGTTTCAACCT
>SKOL01000407.1 GCA_007120055.1 Anaerobacillus sp. | reverse complement strand
GTTTGTCTATTTTATGGGTATTAGCACTATTGCTTTTTGATTTTATTGCTTACTAAACGGACTAATTTAAGCTTTATCACTTATTAGATAATGATCGACAAGTATTAATTTTATGGATAACGATGTTCACTTTTAACTTTATAGTCGGTTTCTCCAAGATGTTATTCACTCCCATTTAATAACCCCTTTTTGATAGTGAATTTGCCACAACGTTTTTTCTTCACCATCTCGTAAATATTCTACTTTCACTTGCAGTCTAGAAGGTTTAGCTTTGCTTTTTGGATTTTGTGGGTTAGGTTTAACTATCGTTTTTGTTTTCTGAGGTGGAATATATAACATTTCTTCTCTGAGGCTTTGGTGTTCCTCTTTTATTTCCGGTTCAGGAAGAGAAAAATCTCCTTCTTTTTCCCACCAATATACTGTAAACTCGGCGTCTTCTAAGTATTTTTTCGGGTCTACTTTAACTAGATTTACTGCGTATTGCCGAGCTTCTGCTACCAATTTTTCAAATCGCTTTTCGTCTAAATCAGTGATTGTGACTAAATTTCCTTCTCGCTGAGCGTAAACAGGAGTTACATACGTGTATTGCAAAACTTCTTCGTCTGATAGTTTTGACCAAGGGATTTCGGCCTTTGTGTTGTCGATTAGATGATTTTCTCTTAGTAGTTTTTGAAATCTAGGATCTTGAACGGAGGACAGTGTTCCTTTAACGCGGGCTTTTGCGTTCGATAAATACCAACCGAAATTATCATCATAGCGATCAGGATGAACTCCGACGACATACCATATATCCATATATTGGCTTGCGAAGTGACCGATTACTCGGTCAATGATCTCACTAGTGAGTTCATCGTCTTTTAAATTTGAGCAGTATTCGTTTAATTCACGATAATACTGCTGTTCGATTCTTTCTTCCACCTCTTTTTTACGCTGGATAGTTAACTTCTTTTGTTCTTTTAAATGTTGATAAAGCTCTTCTGCTTTTTGAGGTAGAGCTTTAAATTTTTTTACAAATTGTTTTTCGGCGTTTGATTTTTCGTTACCGTGGATGATAATTTCGTCTTTTTCAACGAACCAACTTGCAAGCTTTCGCTTATTTTTCAATAATAGAAGTTCATCACCACGGTTATTATATTTGAATGTGTAGTTGCGATATTGATTTTTACCTTTACTCCTACATGTGTAATAAAAGCTTTCGACCATTGATTTGCTAATATTCATCACGTCACCTCATGTTTATTGTCTTTTTCCTTCATTAGGCAACATACATACGCTAATTATTTTCTGTTACGGTTGAGATGGTTCGAAGGAATTGCTATAACTCTACCTTAGATGAACTTGTCGCTGAGAAACCATCTACAAGTGACGAACTATTAAAAATCAGTGGCTTTGGAAAAGTAAAGGTTGAGAAGTATGGATCAGGGATTATTGAGATTATCAAAAAGTATGTTTAGTTCAAGCACCCGTTTTGGGTGTTTATTTTTTAGTAATTAAACAAAATCAACACCCAAAATAATTATGAAATATTATTTTTTCAACTTTTATTTCACCATCTATCCTCTTAAACCCGTACTTATATAGTAGAGGCGAAATTTTTTAATAGGGGAAACGGTAATAAATGAAAGAGTTAGATGTGCAAAATGCTTTAATTATTAATCCGAGTTTAATAGAAGAGGGTTTGACTTTTAAAGAGCGTGAAGTTCGTTTAAACGGTAAGCGTTGTGACCTTTTGTTTATTGATAAGGGCGGTATAGAATTATATGTAGAGGTTAAATTGAAGGTTTCGGATCGTTCTGTCGGGCAGTTGATTCGATATGATGGGTTAGTGCATAATCCGGATGCTAGGTTTATGTTAGTTGGTTTGGATATTTTAGATGGATTGGAAGAAGGTCTTGTGAAAAAAGGTTATGAGTTTAAAATGCTAGATGAAACCGAAATTGCAAAGTTAATTACACAGCTTAAGCACCTGACTTTTCAAGGGAAATCTAGTGCCGATGAAAATGACGACAATGACTGGTTATACGAAGTGCGCTCGCTTGTTATTCGTCATAAGACAAAGTTGAAGTCGATCGAAATGCAACAAACGTATGTAGAAGATCGTATTGATTTTTTACTTGAGTGAATTTCATAATTACCAAAAATGAGCCATATCAAGCAATATATAGTTTGCGAATGGTTTTGACGCAACTATATATTGATCTTAGTGGCGAGAATAATGAATTATGAAATTCATAACGGAATTAACAAGAATGAGAGAAAGAATAAATCGGATAGAGAGTTTAGGACAGAGGTGAACACCTGAAAGAAGCGAGCGGGATCTCTTGCTTCTTTCAGGTAACTATATTTTGATCTTAGTAACGTAAATAATAAATTAAGAAATTCATTAACTAGAAAATGCCCTTTCTTTTTACTTAACTAATTTCTCAAATTAATTAGTTCCCGGGCATAAACTTTTTCCCGGACTGCTTCATACTAAGTACGGTGATCGTCACTAGGATGAGCACCATTCCAAGAGATTGAATGATGGTCATATGATCTCCGATAAGCAGTACCCCAAATAATGAGGCGGTCACCGGTTCGACCATGGCGACCATTGAAGCAGTTGAGGGAGTAGTCCGCCGAATGCCAATCACATACAATATAAATGAAATTCCAGCCCCTACGATCCCAAATAGAAGAAACCATCCTATGTCGCTCGACGTCACCACACTAGCTGCTTCATAATTGTCCGTAAAAAGAAAAAGGAGGAGACAAAATGAAAAAAAGGCGATGGTTAAGGTGGTTTGCGGCTTTCCGATAGAAGAGGCATTTTTAAAGCCGAATATAAATAATGCATAGGAAAGTCCAGCAGCAAGCCCCGCTGCAGCCCCTAGAAAACTTACTGAAATTGAGTCGATGTTGTAGGCACCTGTAAGGAGGATAATCCCCATAAGTACCCCAGAAATGCAGCCCCATTTTAACCAAGTTGAACGTTCTATTCGTAATAAAAAGGAGATTAAAAGAACGAACACAGGTGCAGTGTACATTAATGTAACGGCAACAGCTATACTTGAGGCTTGGATACTGAAAGCATAAAAAGTGAAGTTTCCAGCAACACCAACACCGGCCAATAGCGACCATATGTATAAACGAGCAGAGAAGATCCAATTTTGTCTAAAGCGAAAGAGAAACCACGCAAAAAAGCATATAAATCCAACAGCCCCTCGGTAAAATGAAATCACAATAGGATCCCAGCCCTTGTTCATTAAAATAGCGGCAACTCCCCCACTAATGCCCCAGCATATAGCGGCTAGCATAACTAAACCTACACCTGAAAATCTCATCGTGTACCTCCTAAAGATAAGTAATGGTACGATTTTTTGATTTAATTGCAATTTTATAGAATTTTTATTTTATATTGGATACATTATTTCAGGAATTAGGTGTTTATGCTTATTCATTAAAGTAAGTGAATTTCATAATTACTAAAAACGAATGGATTGAAGTGAAAATCTTTTTTATAGTTATTTACAAATAATGAAATGGAGTTTAACGCAAGACATGTCTATAAGTCGCGAAGCTGTGTTCCCTGATATTTCTTCTTTGGTTGGGGTATAATAACCGCAACATTTAATTGAGGAGAATAAAAGTTATGCACGTTGCTACTGCTATTATAGTTATTATTGCGGTTTTTATTTGGGGTGATTGGAGAAACTGGCAGAAGTATCACACAACCATGCTATATTATGCAATTGGCAATTTAACCTATAACTTTTTAACAGCAAATTATTTTCTTTGGAGATTCAATGCAGATTTTATACCAAACCACTCTCTGACTGAAATGTTATATACATTTATTGTTTTTCCAGGAACCATATTAATTTTTTTGAAAAACTTTCCTTAGTGACTGGTTAGGAAAGGTATTACGGAACGTAAAGTGGGTTGCCATTTATGGTGTTTGGGAGTGGTTTTTGTGATTACTGGAAGAATAGAATATCAATATGGGTGGTCATTATGGTGGTCTATAGCGATATTGTGTATAATGTTCCCTTTTCTTAGACTTCATCAAACACGCCCATTATTATCGTATATTTTATCAATTCCTATAACTATATTCTTTCTATGGTGGTTCAAAGTACCTGACCATATCCCTATTGAAATGAGAAATTAATTGGACAGAAAATATAATTCTTTCGTGAAGATATAATAAGTTAAATGATTCTTTAACAATAAGGGGGGATTAATATTTCAATGAAGAATAAGTGGTTATTTAATATTGCCATGGTATTACTCTCATGGGTTCCAGTTTCTTTTTTGGAATGGCGAAGTATAAAGAGATTTTTTCCAGCCTTTATCTTTGTGTTTTTAATAAATTGTATTGATGTTCCGATTGGAAAGAAACGTAGATGGTGGTCTTTTTATAATAAACCAAATTCCTTTTTTCATAATGAATTCCCATTTTTAATAGGTCCAATGTTGGCGGTTGCTTTATGGACATTAAAATTGACATACGGAAAATTCAAAATGTTTATCACACTAAACGCTCTTTTCCAATTAATTTTTACTTTTCTAGCTAAAACCTTATTTGCAAAGATAAAATTATTTAAATTAGTTCGACTAAATGCATTGCAATTCTTTCTATACTTCTTTTACAAGGCTTTTTTCTTATATGGATTTCAATACTTTTTTGAGAATAAAAAGAGATTGTTTAACTAACTGCTCTTATGTTGAATAAGAAATTAACGAATAAAACAGGTCATTTCACTGCACAACACACCAATACTATTCAATAAAAAATGACCCTCCACAATCACAATTGCAGAAGGCCATTCCTCGATAAATATGATGGGTTCGTGGATAATCCGGGTGCTAGGTTTATGTTAGTTGGTTTGGATATTTTAGATGGCTCGTTTTTCGTCATAAGGAAATATAATGTGTAAAAAGAAAAAGAGCTGTTCAGCTCTTTTTAGAAAAAACGTCTTAAAAGAAGAAGAGATGTGATTAAGAAGAAGGGGATAAATATTCTTCTAAAGGGTGATGTGCGAAGAAATAACCCTCTTTGTTGATTAACACCTTCGATAATACCAGTATGAATTCCACCATAAGCATCTCTAATTTCCACCATCTGTCCTTGATAAGCCCAAGCTAATTGTTCCATATAATCTCCCCTTATCTAGTTTTTATTAACTTATTTACTTTAATGTTATGAAGGTGTCTTAACAAAGGATTGGACAGAGTGACTGGTAAAGAAAAATTGAATAAATAATCTAAAATAAAGGCTGACTTTAACGATGATTGTTGCATATTTCAAAAGCCTTGGATACTTAATTAAATTGTTTTCAGCAACAATTAGGCCAATAAACCAAGTAATGATTTGCTGAAATATAAAAACAACATGGGCATGACGAACTAATGCACATTCCAACGATACTATTCAATTGAAAATAGTCTTCAACAATCGCGATAGTGGAAGACCATAAACCTAATTATTCGGTAAGTATAATGAGGTTTATTAAATGTATTGCTTTAACTGACAACTTACATATTCGAAAAGAGGGATGTGGAATGGCAAAGGTTGTTTTTGGGTGGCAAGGGAACACAGCCATTGCCACCATCTGCCTTTAAGCCACAATCACTTCACAAACTCCACTACATTATTTGCTTGCCCTTTTTTCGTCGCAAAAATGGCTCTTAACTTTTCGATCGGTTCCATGGTATCGGCAAAAAGTAATGTGGAAAGATAAAATTCGCCGCCGTTTCCATTCATGAAATAATCAAGGCGGCGATCGTCATAGTCTGGGTTCATGATTTGATAGTACATTCCTAACCGTAACATTTCATGCATTTGTCGATCTTCATCATCACTCACGTCTGCATGGTATAAATACTTTGAGCCATCTGATAACGATTGAATGACACCTAATCCTAACGCAACCGCCAAACTAATATTAATAGAAGGACCAACGTCATACACAAATTCAACAAGTTCCTTGAAAAAGACAGTTTCTAAAACATGTTCGTT
>SKOL01000769.1 GCA_007120055.1 Anaerobacillus sp. | reverse complement strand
TGATCAAAGAAGTAGGAATACCTGTCGTAGATGCAGATATTATTGCAAGAGAAGTTGTTCAAAAAGGTGAGGAAGCATACGAAAAAATTGTTGATCATTTCGGAACAGAAATTTTAAGCGATGATGAATCCATAGACCGTCCCAAGCTAGGCGCAATCGTTTTTAACAATGAAGAAAAGCGACTTGCTTTAAATGGGATTGTTCATCCTGCTATTCGTAAAAAGATGTTAACGGAAATTGAACAATATAAGCAAGCTGGCAACAAGACCGTGATTTTAGATATTCCACTTTTATTTGAAAGTAAATTAACGTACATGGTAGATAAAATCATTCTCGTCTACGTTGATCAAGAGATACAAAAAGAACGGCTAATAAAAAGAGATCAGTTTTCAGACGAAGAAGCAAATGCTCGCATTGCTTCACAAATGCCTCTTGTTGAAAAAATTGAACTTGCCGATGAAGTCATTCATAACCATGGGTTAAAAGAAGAAACGAAACAACAATTACTGACGATATTAAATAAATGGAATTGTCTTTAAATGATGGAAAAGGATATAAACATAGTATAAGCAAAATAAGTGCTTAGGTAATTACCTAGGCGCTTATTTTTGTATGTAAAAGTTGGTTAGTTGGTAAGCCGAAAGTTGGAATGATGGAAACAGAAACTTTTTACATGGTAGATGATGAAGATACTTCGTCATGACGATTTTGTATGAAAAAGGGTGGGTGCTTTTGCGAACGAACGTCTGAGATTCGGTAGAAGGTCAAGGTGAAGTGAGGGAAAGCACCCGCCTTTTTCACATTAGATGCTGACGATTACCGTTATGACGGTTTTGTATGAAAATAAATGATGGTCGACTTTTCTGAACAAGCCTCTAAAGTCGGGACGGAGTGCTCCTGCGGTTACTCGTCGCAAAGCAGCACGATGAATTTGCTAAGAAGTATCACAAGGTGTGATTGAGGTGTAGCTTTACAGCGCAGTGAGGGAAATCGACAGGAATTTTTCATGTTAGATGGTGACGTTTATCTTCATGATATTTTTTAGGAAACTTACACTCTATTTAATACGCCTAAATTTGCAACTTTTTTACGAAAATATGAAAATTAAGCTTCAATAATCCAGATTATATGTTATACTATTTTTAAGAAAAGGTTATTTAGTATGACATATTAGTTGTGGAGGGAGTCATTTATGAAGGTGAAAGTTGCAATTAATGGGTTTGGAAGAATAGGAAGAATGGTTTTTAGAAAAGCGATTCTTGATAATAAATTAGAAGTCGTTGCAGTGAATGCGAGTTATCCTGCTGAAACACTCGCTCATTTGATTAAGTATGATAGTATTCACGGTCAATTTATGGGAGAAGTAAAAGTAGAAGGGGATAACACTTTATCTGTAAACGGCAAAACAATTCAATTAATTAGCGAACGTGATCCGAAGTTACTTCCTTGGAAAGAGCTAAAAGTGGACATCGTAGTGGAAGCGACAGGAAAGTTTAAATCTAAAGAAACAGCATCATACCATATAGAAGCAGGTGCAAAAAAAGTAGTTATTACTGCTCCAGGTAAAAATGAAGATGCGACAATTGTGATCGGAGTGAACGAAGATATTTATGATCATGAGAAGCATCACGTTCTTTCCAATGCATCTTGTACAACAAATTGTTTAGCACCAGTTGTAAAAGTCATTGATGAAAATTTTAAAATTGAATCTGGTTTAATGACAACTGTTCATTCATATACGAACGACCAAAAAAATATCGATAATCCGCATAAAGATTTACGTCGTGCGAGAGCATGTGGTCAATCGATTATTCCTACAACAACAGGAGCAGCAAAAGCATTATCTAAAGTGCTTCCTCAGCTAGAAGGTAAAATGAATGGATTAGCATTGCGAGTTCCAACACCAAATGTTTCGTTAGTAGATTTAGTAGTAAATGTAGAAAAAGAGGTAACCGTTGAAGAAATAAATAAAGCTTTTAAAGAAGCAGCAGATGGTTCACTAAAAGGTATTTTAGGATATACAACTGAACCGTTAGTCTCAATTGACTTTAACGGTAATGAAAATTCAACAGTCATTGATGGATTATCGACAATGGTCATTAGTGACAAACAAATTAAAGTTTTAGCATGGTACGATAATGAATGGGGATATTCGTGCCGTGTAGTTGACTTAGTAAATTACGTTGCAACTGAAATTAAAAAGCATGCTGGTATTGGAGTATCTTAGTAGAATATAAACAAAAAGAGGGTGGGACAAAACAAAGTGTCAGACACCGCTAGACACCGAATATAGACATATGATAAATCTTTACGTCTATATTTAGTAGGATGCGCGTGGTGTCAGACACTTTTGTACCACCCTCTTAGATTCTTTATTAGCTTTTTTTTTGTACTTTTACTATACTGTACATAAATAAAAAAGTTAAAGGGTGAATTTTGTGGGTTTCAAAGATACATTAAATAAATTTATTTCCAACCATACAGAAACAAGAGAGAACCATTCCGATGAAGGGTTAAGAACACATTATTATAAAGCGATGAAAGATAAGACATTTAATGAATTACTAACGATCTTTCATCAAAGTGAAAATTTCGACGTCAAATCTAACTCTGTAGATCGAGGAGAAATTATTGTTGATGGGAAAGGAAAGAAAAAACTTTTTATCGTTGCTACTGTTATCATGGTTTCACCGAATAGAACAGCGATTGATTTTTCAGTAACAACTGAAACGGTACTTCCAACTGATTTTGGATACAGCTCTAAAGTCATAAAAGAACTTTATCAAAAGATAGGTAAAAATCTTGAATATGTCGGTTCTGGGTTAGGGGACCAACTAAGTTAGTATTTACTCTTGTATATCAAAGAAATTTTTTATATCATTAAAAGGACAAGTTTAATTTGGCTTAAAATAGTTGTTACTAAAACAGTAGCAAAATGATGGAGATGAAACGATATGCGTTGTCCAACATGTGATCATAACGGCACTAAAGTTCTTGATTCACGACCGAGTCATGAAGGGCGTTCAATTAGGCGAAGAAGAGAATGTGAATCTTGTAATTATCGCTTTACTACTTTTGAAACTGTAGAGGAAATACCACTAATTGTAGTAAAGAAAAACGGAAATCGAGAAGAATTCAGTAAGGATAAAACTCTTCGTGGTCTCATTCGTGCCTGTGAAAAACGGCCTGTTCCATTGCAGAAACTTGAAGAAATTGTAGATAAAGTAGAGAGAGATTTAAGAAATATCGGTACAGCTGAAGTGAAAAGCGAAGAGGTTGGTGAAGCTGTCATGCAATATTTAGCATCGTGTGATGATGTTGCATACGTACGCTTTGCATCTGTTTATCGTCAATTTAAAGACATTAGCGTTTTCATCGACGAATTAAAAGATCTATTACAAAAAGAAGATGTAAAATAAAACCGAGCTTAAGACCTTGTTCTTTGGCTCTTTTTTATTAATTTATAATTCACAATTTACAATGTAGAATTATTTTTAGTATTGCTTCGAAGACTAAGTCTTCGATTTTTTGTTATTTCTCATTACTAAGATGTGACTAATTCTTAATTTTAAATTACTCTTTCCGAAATTAAACAGTTATGGTTGTAAAAATTGCGTTTGTTTTATCTATTATTATCAAAAAAAATGTTAAAATAGATGAGTAAATTTTTAAAATAGGTGATGAAAAAAATGGCTTTACATTGGATGCATTTGTTACCCGTTGATCGATACATCGTTCGAACGGATACAGATATTAATGAATTTGATCGGAAACTAATTACATTATTATATCAGCCGTTAATAGGAGCAATCGCTCATAGCCTTTATTTTGCGTTAGCTAGTGAGTTAGAGCGGGATCAATATACATGTGAAGAAACGACCCACAAAACGTTAATGACGATGATGGGAATTCCTTTAGATAAAATTTACGAGGAGCGAAAAAAGTTAGAAGCGATTGGTCTTCTAAAGGTTTATAAAAAGAAAGAAGAAGATACGGTCACCTATTTATATGAGATACAAAAACCATTTTCTCCTCTTGAATTTTTTAAGGACGACGTTTTAAGTGTTTACTTATACAACCGTGTCGGCAAACATCGTTATTTACAACTAAGAGATCGTTTTACGTTAGATAAATTTAATAAAGACAACTTTGATGATACTACTGTTTCTTTTAGTGACGTTTTTACTTCTCTACACCATTCTGAAATTTCGTCTCATCAAGGAGAATTATCATCGACCCTAGCAATTGAAGAAGGACAAGAAATAGTCACTCATGAAGACCATTCTTATAAAATTTTAGAAGAAACTTTTGATTTTTCAATGTTAACTGCTCACTTATCAAGCATGATTAACCCAAGAAAGTTATTAACAGACAACGTACGTGATACCATCATTCGGTTAGCCTTTGTTTATCGAATGGATCCACTTGAAATGAGTAAAGTAATTCAAGATTCGTTGTTACAAGATGATACGGTTGATATAGATGTATTACGAGAAAAGGTTAAAAACTGGTATCGGTTTACGTATACTAGTGAGCCACCAGCGTTAGGGTTAAGAACGCACCCAGAACATCTGCGCACGATTGTTGGACGAGCTCCAACAAATGAAGAAGAGGAAATGGTTTTACATTACGAAACTGCCTCTCCTTTAACGCTTTTGGAAAGTCGTTCTGATGGTGCAAAAGTTCCGGTAGCTGACGTAAAAATTGTTGAAACGTTACTTTTAGATTATAAGCTTCTCCCTGGCGTAGCCAATGTCTTGATTGACTTTGTCCTTAAAATGAGCAATATGAAGCTGCCTAAACCGTTAGTAGAAAAAATTGCAGGGCAATGGGCGCGTAAAAATGTAAAAAACGTTAAAGAGGCAATGGAATTAGCGAAGGCAGAATTTAAAGATCGGAGTCAATGGAATCAAAAATCAGATTCTGCACAAGCAAAAGGGAATTCCGTGAAGCGCCAATCTTCAAATCGGTATGTAAAAAAAGATCGTCTACCGAAATGGTTAACTGAGGAGAAAAAGGATACAAAAGGCGAACAAGATGATGACCTGTCTAAACTTAAAGAAGAGCTTGAAGGAAAAATGAAGCAATTTAAATCACAAAAGGAGGTTTAAACAGTGGAATCAATTCAAGAAGCGTTAAAAAGAATGCCAACTTCTAATAATATTTTAAATCAATTCGAAAAAATTAAAGAGGAAGTTCTTACTGATAAAACCATCCAACAATTTATTCAAGCTAATCCAGCTATTGAAGAAGCAGAGCTCGATCGTAACATTTCTCGTTTATTTGAATTTCGGAACGAACGAAACAATTGTATCCGTTGTACAAGCTTACAGTCATGTCCGAATCTAATGAAAGGGTACGAGCCCCAGTTATACACGGAACGAAATAAAATTCTAATTCGTTATAATAAATGCCACAAAAAAATGGCAAATGATGAACGAAGCCGTCAGGTTGAACTTATTAAAAGTCTTTATGTCCCGAAAGAAATCCTTTCGGCATCGTTTGAAACTCTTCATAAAGATAATCGTTCAAGAATTACGGCGATCGCCAAAGCGTTTGAGTTTGCCTCAACAGCAAATCCTGGAGAAAAAGGAAACGGTCTTTATTTTCATGGACAATTTGGGGTAGGGAAGACGTACATTATGGGGGCGGTAGCTAATTTATTGGCGGACCGGAACATCGCCTCAATGCTAGTTTATACGCCTGACTTTTTCCGTGAACTAAAAAGTGGTATTCACGATGGCTCTTACATTGAAAAACTTGAAATCGTCAAAAACGCACCTGTACTTATTTTAGACGACCTCGGTGCAGAAACGATGTCTAGTTGGATAAGAGATGATATATTAGGAGTTATTTTGCAACATAGAATGCTAGAAAAACTTCCGACGTTATACACTTCAAACTACGATTTTGAGCTGTTAGAAGAGCACTTAGCTTATTCACAAAAAGGTGGCGTTGAGCAGTTAAAATCGAAGCGGATTATGGAGCGCATCCGACATTTCGCTGAACCTGTTTATAT